>CANRGR010000059.1 GCA_947630245.1 uncultured Clostridia bacterium
GAACGTCCCGTTGTTTTTTCTGTCATTCCGACCCCCGAAGGGGGGAGAGAATCCCCTCGGTCGTTGTTGGACAAGGGGATACACTCGCGCGGTTTTCGTTTGGGCAAAGAGACCCCCTCCGAGGGGAGGGGGTCGGGGACAAGTTGCCAAATGTTACGGTTTATAATCGAACGTGACTTGCGCCTTTGTCGCATTGATCCATTCGTCGCCGAGGCGTTCGATGACTTCTTCGCGGCTGCCGACGCAACAGATCTTCTGGTCCGCACTCCACTGATCGAAGGTAGTGGAGACGATAGACATGACCGTCGACGGAATGACAAGCTGTTTCACAGACAGCAACTTATTTCCGAAGTGGTTGGGCAAATCCGTGGTCGCCGCGGGAATGTTGATCTCTTCGAGGCTGTTCCCAAAGAAGCAGTTGCTATCGTAAGTCGTGATCGTATCGGGCAAGTGCACCGATTTGAGCGCCGTACAGCCATCGAACCAACGCGTGCCGACCCTGATGAGCCCCTCGGGCAGAACAAGGTTGGTAAGGTGGGTGTTATCCCTAAACACATCGCTGCTCTCGGTAAGGGTGGTGTTCCCGCTGACGCCCGTGCTCATAGCCGTGAACACAGACTGGAAGGTGATGGACGTAAATTCCGCTTCTTGGAACGCCCCCTGTGTGACGACTTCCAAACTCTTCGGCAACGTGAGGGAATCGATATCCCGTGCGCCACCAAACCCGAAGTTGTTGATTTTGTAGAGCCCTTCCGAGAAGTTGATCGCCGTATAGGTGTTGTGCCCTGTGAAGGCGTAACAACCGATGGAGTGGATATCCGCGGGGATCGTGAGCGTCGTGTTCCCGTCGGTCACGGCACCGCGGGCATAGGTGACAAGCGCCTTGCCGTCGGCTGCGGTCGTGGACGTGATGGTGAGGATACCCGTTGCCGCATCGTAGGCAACCGTCTTGTGACCGTCTGCAACCTCAAATTTTTTGAGCTGCATGCAGTCTTTGAAGATGAGACCGTAGTTGGTGGAGCTGCCGTAAGTCGTCCACAATGTCGACGGGATATAGAAGCTTGTGATCGCGGTGTTCTCGAAGCAACTCTCGGAAAGCCCGGTCGAATTGAGTTTTTCGAAGCGCAGATCGCCCGTGAGATTCGTCGCGTTCTTGAATGCCTCTTTGCCGATGGTTGTGACAAGGGGCGCGGTGAAGCCCGTGATCGCGGAGCCTTCGAAGGCGTTCGCCTCAATCTTCGTAAGTTTGGGGAAGTCGAGCGCGATCTTCAACTTCGTGGTGTTCTTGAACGCGGCGGTACCGATCGACGTAACAGCGGGCGCGGAGATGAATTCGAGCGCGCTGTCCTCGAACATGTTGGCGCCGATGTTCGTAATCTTGTTCAGCGTGATCGATTTGATCTTCGTTCCCTTGAATGCGGAAGTCCCGAGCGATGTCAGTTCGCCGAGCGTGAGTTCCTCCACGCCGCACCCGTCGAAAGTGCTGTTGCCGAGGGAAGTTACGAGCGGCAGTTCGATGGCTTTGAGCTCAGTGCAACCCGCAAACGCCGAATTGCCGACCTTTGTGACTTTCTCCGCCTTGAAGTATGTAAGCGATACGCAACCGCTGAATGCTTGATCGCCGATCTCGGTGATGGACGGCAGGTTATAGCGTTCGAGCGCAATACAATTTCTGAATGTGTAGTTCGGAAGTTTGGTGATCTTCGCGAAGGACGCATATTGAAGTTTTGCGCAGTTTTCGAGCGCTTCCACGCCGAGATTGGAAGTTCCCGTGATCTCGTCGTCCACAAACTCGGTGATGTTCGTGCCGTCGAAGCAGTTCGCACCCAACGTGGTTGCTTTTACGGTGATATTGCCCGTAATGCCCGTGCAATTCTGGAAGGTCTTGGAGCCGATGACGGTAAGGGAATCCCAATCAATCCGGTCGGCGGTGAGCGCCACGCATCCCGCGAAGCAGGAGTTGCCGAGCTGTTTCACCTTTACATTGATATCGGAGAGAAGGACGCAATTTTCGAACGTATTCGCGCCGATATACTCGAAGCTTTCGGGCAGGACGACTTTGGTAAGCTGAGCGCAATCCTTGAACAAACTGATCGACGTAGCCTGGTTGAATGCCGCCGTTGCGCCGTTCCCGAAGCGGGTGACGCCCGTCTTTGAAAGGTCGATGGATTTGAGTCCGCTTCCGCTGAACGTCTCCGTGCCGAGATGGGTGACGCTCTGAGGAATGTCGATCGACGCGAGCTTGGTGCAGTTCTGGAACATCTTGTTGGGGATGGTCGTGATGCCGGCATCAATCGTAACATTTTGGAGCTGTGCGCAGTCCATGAGCACGCCCGCGCCGTAGGTGATACCGCTCTTGATCCGGAAGGACGTGAGCCCGGTGTTCTGGAACGCGTTGGCGTCGATGCGCGTCACATGATCGTACCCCTTGATGTTATCGGTAGAGGCAAGTCCCGTGCAGTCTTTGAAGCTGTTCGAGGAGATCTGGACGATGCTATCGGACAATATCACATTGTTCAGCGAAGTGCAGCCTTCGAAGAAGTTCGAAGGGATCTTATCAATCGACGCAGACAGTTTGGAGAGATCTGCCTTTTGCAGAGCGGTGCAGCCCTTGAACGCCGTATTGACGAGCGACTTCACGCTGGCGGGAAGGGTGATATCCTCCAATCGCGTGCATTCGCAGAAGAAGTTGGAATTGATGGTGAGTTCGAGCCCCTCTTCGATGACGCAGTGCTTCATGCCGACCCGATAGAAGAACGCGTCGGGGAATCCCGATGTGGGAACGGTCATATCCGCGGGCATGGTGAGCGTTTCGATTTGATCGCACCCCGCAAAGACGCCGGTGGGCACAGTTTTACTGCTCTCTTTGCCCGTGGGCCACGATGTAACGTGTTTCGGGAGCGTAAGTTCGGTGAAGCCGCAATTCTGGAACGCGCCCTGCCCGATGATGATGAAGTTTGTCATGTCGATCTTCGTAAGGCTGTTGCAATCCTTGAATGCCTCTTTGCCGATGTGGGTGAGGGTGGAAGGCACCTTTACTTCGCGCAGCGAAGTGCAGCCCGAGAAGGTGGAGGAGGGAGCCGTCAAGGTTTCCTGCACCGTTTCGGAACCCTGCAAGTTCTTGATCGTCGATCTCGAAAGATCTATGGTTTCGAGCGCGGAGCAATTCATGAAGCTCTGCTGGTTGATGAAAGTGATGCCATCGGGCAGCAGCACGGAGGCAAGCGCCCTATCGTTCTTAAAGCCGCCCTGCACGCCGAGTTTCGTGATTTGCGTGTGCGAGAGATCGACCGCTTTGAGTTTGGGGTTCTCGTTGAGACCGCCCGCCAAATTGTTCAAACTATTCGGGAAGTAGATCTCTTCGAGATCGCTGCAATAGGTGAATACGCCAACGAGCATCTCCAAACGGGTCTTGCTCAGATCGGCAACGACGAGCCCCGTCTTGGAAAAGGCGGTTGCGCCGATGCTCTGCAAGAGCGACGTGTTGCGGAAGTTGAAAGTTTTGAGCGCCCCGCATTCATAGAATGCGTTTTGACCGATGGACGTGAGCGCGCAGTTCGTGGGAACGACGACTTCCTCCAAGAGATCGCATGCCTGGAATGCGCTCAGTCCGATGGTGACCAAGCTCTGCGGCAAAATGACTTTGGTGATGCCCTTCTGTCCCGCAAACGCGTTTTCGCCGATGAGCTGCGCCCCTTCCGAAATGGTGACGACGCCCTCGATCGCGCCATAGACGAAGATCACCGAATTATCCTTTTTGCTGTAAATGATGGGTTGATCGGGATCGGACTTGTAGACGGGGTTATTTTCCGCGATGACGATCTTCTTCACGTTGATCCCCTTCAACACGTTGTTGAGGTCGACCACGGAACTGCTGAGCGTGATTTGATCGAGCTCTCCGAGCGCCGTGAAGAAGCCCGTGGGCAAGACGATCTCGTTATACGATTCGGGAAGAGTAAACTCGTTGAGCTTGATATTCGCCATAACCGACGTGCCGAAGATCGTTCCGAGCTGCCTCAGATGGCTCTTGCCCTCTTCGTCCGTCTCGAAGGTGAACTCTTCGAGAGATGTATAGGAAAATGCGCTATCCTTGACGAACTCGATGCTCGAAGGCAAGGAGATGGACGTGATGGGCGCTTTGTTGAAACATTTCGTGTTGATCTCTTTGAGGGCGCTGTTCTTCCCGAAGTCGACGGAAGTGAGCCCCGTGTTGTTTTCGAATACGCCGATGGGAGTAGTCGACTTGTTTTTGGGACCGTACACGCCCAAACTCTCCAACCTGCTGTTGTCCTCGAATTTGACCGTCTGCAAATTGCTGTTAGTGGTGCCTTGAGAGAATGCGCCGGCGCAGATCGTCACCACGCTCGCGGGGATCGTGAGGGTTTCCATCTTTTGGAGTTCGAAAGCGAAGTCGCCGATGTAGGTGAGTTGGCTCGGATGCTCTGCGCTCGATTCGAACGTGAGTTTGGTGATGTGCGACGTGGTGGCGCTCATATTCGTCTGTCCCGCAAAGGCGAACGCTCCAATCGTCTGTACGCTGTAAGGGATCGTGAGTTCGCTGAGCCCGGAACAGCAGAATGCGCCGTTGCCGATGTACACAAGGCGGCTCGGCAAAGTCAACTCTTTGAGATTGGCCGTCTTATCGGCAAGCAAGCCCCAATATTTTTGCGGGGTGTACGTCGAGATCGAAGGGATAGCAAAGTTATCCTCGATGCGGAGCGGAATATCGCCGTCCTCAAAGACAAGGTTCGTGATCAAGGAGTTATAGAGCGCCTGCCCCGCCACGGATGTCACCGTGTTGGGAATGGTGAGGGATGTGAGCCCGCAGTTATAGATCGCATAAGTGGAGAGCGAGGTGAGCCCCTTCGGCAGCGTGAGGCTCGTAAGCGTAGGCGCGTTGAAGCCCTTGAACGCAATGACGAGAGATCTCGCGGAGCCATCGCCCATCGGCGCAAGCTGGTTGTTCTTGAACGTAACCGTTTTGAGTTTTGCCGAAGTGTTCTCGCCGCCGAACGCGTTCATCCAGATCTTTTCGACGGTATCGGTTACTTCGAAGCTCTCTTTGAGCCCCGTGGGCGCCCAAATGAGTTCGCTGTTGTAGTACGCGCCTGTCGTCGGATCTTGCTTTTTGAGATAGAGCGCATCGTCGTACACGCCGAATACATTGTTGTTTTCCGCCACGGTGATTTTGAGTTTGCACGTCGACGAGCTCGGGAAGAAGGTCGCATAAGACATATCGGTGCCGCCGCTTACCGTCGTCTCGACCGTCGCGCCGATGCTGGCAAGCGTAGACGGGAAATAGAGTTCGGTGAGCGCGGTGCATGAAGCGAATACATATTGCCCATTGAAACAAGGCGTTCGGGGAAGGTGATCTTCTGCACTTCGGAGTTGAAGAACACCCTGTTGCCTATGGTGAGCTCCGTCTCCGTGCTATCCCCCGTAAACTTCACTTCGGTGAGCTTTGCGCAGGACTGGAAAGCCCGATCGCCGATGAGTTTCACCGTATCGGGAATCGTGATGACAGAGATGTTCTTGCTGCGGAAGAAGCCGGCGGGGATCTCGGTGATGCCATCGGGGATCACATACTCCCCTTCCCTCGTGGAGGGATAGAATGCAAGCCCCGTAGGTTTGCTATCCGTGTCGCAGGTGTAGATCACGCCGTCGTACGTCTCATCCGCCACATAGTAGGAATTGGTCTCGATTCCTTCGATCGAGGTGAGCTTATCGCCGAACACGCCCGAGAAGTTGATGCCGCGCACATGCGCGCCGAGAATGACTTTCGTCACCGTTGCAGAGCTGCTCGTGGACGTATCGCTCATATCCTTGATGAATGCGCCGTCCGCAAAGGAGAGTGCGCCGAACGTATCGCAATCGCTGTTGACGGTGACCGTTGCGATCTTCGTGTTGCCGAACGCATAGCTTTCGAGCACGATGAGATTCTCGGGCAAGACGACTTCTTTCAGCGACGCAGAAGTGCAGCCGTAGAACGCGGATTCGCGAATGGTGAGTCTCTGGTCGGTTTTGGTGCCGAGGAATTCGATCTTCGTTACCTTCGTGCAACCCGAGAACGCCTCTTTGCCGATCTCGGTGACGGAAGCGGGAATGGTGATGGACGTAATAACGGTATTGCCCTTCAATGCGGCCGCACCGATGCGCGTTACGCCTTCGGGAAGAGTAAATTCTTTCAGCGCGGAAGGATAGTAGACGAGTTCGAGCACGTTATTGGTGTTTCTGCAAAGCGCGTCGCCCACAGAGGAGTACGCACCGCCCGTGCCCACGATGCCGATCTTCGTGAGCGCGGTTGCCGAAACGAGCGCTTCGGAATAGTTGAAATCCTTCATGTGCGAAGGCAGATAGAGCTCTTTCAACGTCTTTACGTTGTTGAACGCCGCGGGGCGGAGTTCGAGATCGCTCACCTGCTCGCCCGCCTGCGGTTCGAGGAAGGCGATCTTCGAAAGTTTTTGAAGAGACGTCGACGTGAAGTTGTCGAACGCATATGCCTCGATGAGGCGCACCGTCGCGGGGAGATAGATCGTCGTGAGATCTTTCATCGTCGAGGACGAGACATAAGAGAACACGTACGAAGGGATCGCCTGCACGCCGCTCGGCACGGTGTAGACGACCTGCTTTGCTTCCGTATCGGTTGCGGGAATGGTCTGCGCACGCGCATATGCATAAGGATAATAGCGGAGCTCCTTATTGCCCGTTTCCTTATTTTGATAGAGCAGAACGCCGTCCACGGAGGAATAAGGCTTCTCCATATTGGTGACGTCGGTCGTATAGATGTTCACTTCCTGCAACTTGGAGCAGCCCGTGAACGCATTCTCCGTAGCCGCCATGAGGATGTTCTGGATCGTATCGGGAATGTTGATCTTCACGAGCGTCGTGCACTTCGTGAAGTCGACGACGTTCACAACATATTGGTTGTTATATTTGACGGGAATGGTGACTTCCGTCAACCCGTAGATCGTGATGTTCGCATTCTGCGAAACGCTGTACCCCTTGCCGTCGGCGGTGGGCGTAAAGTCGAACAGGACGACCCAGCGCGCATAGAGCTGGATATCCGAAGCCTGCCCGTAAGGCGCGAGGCTATTCCCCTCGGCGTCGGTATATTGCTGGGTGCCGCCCGCATCGGAGAACCAACCCACGAACGATCTCGAAGTATCGCTCGTTTCGGGAACGGGGAGCTTGTATGTTTCGTGGAAGGTGACCTTCACCCCCGCGTTCAGTTCGTCCGTCGGAATGCCGTAGTTGTTCAGATTGAAGGTGATCGTGTACTGATTCACCGTCCATTTTGCATACAGGGTGCGGTTTGCGCTCTCGTTGAAGGGCGCGTTAAAATCGTATTCCATGCCGTTCTCGGGCAAGGTGTACCAACCGCTCAGCGTGTAACCGCCCTGCACGACTTCTGGCTTCTCGGGAATGGTATCTCCCTTCGCAAGGAAGAAGCTATCCACGATGAGATCGCTCAGCGTATCGAAAGACAGCTCGTAAATTTCGACGGTCGTGGAGATCCAATCCGTCTTGTTCTCGTCGTCGTAAACGGCGCGCACATAGATCGTGTAGGTACCGCTCTCGGTGAACGTAACGGGGGCAGACGTCGTGCTCTCGAACACCTGTTCCTCGCCGTCCTCGTTGATTTTAAGCACGAATTGCTTCGCGCCGAGAACGCCGTCCCAACTCACATAGCCGTTGCGGTAGGTGAGCGTTTCGCCCATCGTGCCGTAGTGCACGGTGAGAGGGTCGGAAACGAGGGAGCTCTTGTTTTCGTCTGCCGAATCCAATGCGCGGACGGTGACGGTGTATTCGCTCTGCCCTTCCACGACGAAATCGGTCGGGAAGTCGAAACGGTTGGTGTTTACCGTCGTCTTATGTGTGCCGACGGTGACTTCGTAGCCCGTGGCGCCGGCTACCGTATCCCATGTGATGAAATTGGTTTCGAGATGAAGATTCTTGGGCGCCGCCAAGCGGGTTTTCGTGAACTCCGCCTCTGCGGGCGCGGGCGAGAACCACCCGAGCGCCTTCGGTGAAACTTTGACGGACACTTTGCCCGCCGCGTACGTTTTGAGATCGAACGACGTGACGTTGCCGACGTTTCCGCTGTAAACTTCCGCGCCGTCTACCGTGACGGTGACGACATAGGAGCTTGCATTCTTAACGGCCGTCCACGTTACGGTTTCGGTTTCGGCGTCGATTTTAAGATTTTGCACCCCTTCGAGCGTGCGCTCGTAAGAATAGGGCGCGGAGACGGAGGAAAGCCAGCCGTTCGCCTGCGCGGTGACGGTAAAGACGATGCCGCCTTCCTTCATATCGCATTCGTGGAAATCGTATTTAGGTTCGGTGAGCTCGATGGGAGCGTTGTGATGGGAAGGCGTTCCGCACTCGATTTGAAGCAAGTAGCTCTCGGCGTTCGGCACCGCATTAAAGAGGAGCGTGTCCCCTTCCACACTGAACACGGAAACCCGGTTGAGCGTCTTGTTCTTATAGAACGCTTTCCCCGTATTGTTCCCATATGTAACGCTTACTTCGTATTCTCCCGCATCTTTCTGCGCGAAATCATAGGCATACGACGTTGCATTCACCGTTTGGTTGACAACGTTCTCCCCGTTGAGGGTGACGGTGAGCGTATAGCTCGCGGTGAGACCGCCCTTTGCCGTCCAGCTGATCCCGCTTGCATTCACGGACACCGCGGGCGCCGCCGTCTCCCAAACCGCATACAGGGTGGTGTTCTGACCGAGCGTCTGACCGGTGTATTGGCAGGTGAGCTTTCCCGCGTCCTCGTAATCGCTCATCCACCAGCCGACAAACACGGAACCCGCCTTCGACGGCGTGGGGAGTTCGTAAACGCCCCTGCCCTTCGTTTGAACGGGATCGTACCCGCCGTTTCTGCCATCGACGTTAAACGTGACGATGAACTCGGGATCGAGCGGCTCCACATAGCGTGCGTAGAGGGTGATATTCCCCGTGACGGGCGTTGCAAAGTCGTACAGCTCGGAATATTCGCTGCTCCGATACCAGCCGACAAATACTTCTCCGCCCTTCGTGGGATCCTGCGGGCGCTGCGCCGTCTTTCCGTTCATCACGGATTGAGGCGATACCGCGCTTCCCCCCATTGCATCGAATGTTACCGTATATTCCTTTTTCAAATAGAATCGGTATGTACTGCCCTCGAAGGTAAGGGTAAGAAGCTCGTTTGAAAGCGTGGCAGAAGCGGACTTTCCTCCGTCTACGCTCAGCGTAAGGGAGCCGTTGTCAATGACATACGTCCCCGTGTACGTTCCCGAGGCGAGCACAAGGGTGAAATGATTCCCCTTTTCGAGGCTGACCGTGTACTCCGTTCCGTCCGCTTCGAAGTAATAGACGCCCGCTTCCGGCCCTTCTACCTCGATGGGCTCTTCAACGTCTCCGCAAGCGGCGAACGCAAACACGCCCACCAAAGCAAGTATGACCGATAAAACTGTCCATAACCTGCGCTTCATGATGAAAATACTCCTTATAAAATAGGTTTCGCCTGTATTATATCATCAAAAAATACGGCGTGTCAAATCATTCATCCCCGCGTTTTATAATTATTTATAATATTATGCATAAATCTTATTGATATTTCTTATATTTTTCGTTTTTTCTCCCGAAATCGAACGCCAAAACACCGGTTTTTGCAAAATTCAACATTTTTATACCGCTACGTTCTCGCTTCCCCCCGCGAAACGGGTTGCATAATGTATACATTTATACTTTTATAATTTTCGACCTGTTTTAAGAGCACCGAGACGGGCAACCGCCGACCGCCGAAAACAAATACGGACATAAACGGCAAAAGAAAAGATGCTCTGTGAAAGGGCAAGCGCGGGCATTCGCCAAACGGTTCAATGGCGATGCCCGCGCTCATTCGTCGGCGCAAACTTTCTTTTGGCACTCTTTCCGCAAGCGACAAGAGGTGTTTTTTCAAGTTGCGCCTACTTATCCCCAAAAATCTTGCTATGCAATCTTTTTCGGGAGCCCTATTGGTGCTTTCTTTTGTTTGTCGTTTTGTTCGGTTTCAGGTGTGTGCTCATCTCGGCGTCAAGCGCAGCGAGCCGCCGCATGTTTTCAAGAAAGGCACACGCCTGAAAACCGGTTGAAAATGTCACTTCTTAAACGGATGCGAACCTCTGTTTTTGCACCCCTTTATAGGCAGTACTTATGGGCAGTAAAAGAAGAATTGACTGCCATTATTTTTTGACAAATATCTTTGACCGCCCTTTGATAGAATTCGCGGAATGCGTTGTCTCGTTCCGCTCGTACGCTCGGATTGGTATCATTTCTTTTCGGAACTATCACGCCCATGTCATTTACATCGGCAAAAACTTTGATAAGCTCCAACCGTTCATCAAGCCTCCCTTCTTCGTCGGGTTCAAATTGAGGTTCATAGAAATAGAGCCTTCCGTGTTCCGCGCTCTCTCGTTTTTTACGGTTGATGAGCCACCACAGATCAATCTCCGAAAGATCCAAGCGAGAGCCGAGAAAATAGACGTCGCCCATGAGAAAAACGTCGACCCAGCTATTTACATGCCATTCTTTTTCGTTGCGCTGACACCATAAATATCGACTGCCTTTCTGTTTGATATAATCTTTCAGGCGATACAAAAGTTCTCCGTAGTAATAATGCCCCAGAATGACGCTGTCCGGTTTGCGCGCCTCGCCGTGAATATGCCAGATGCGGTTGAAAACGCCGTTGCTCGTCACCCTGTTGAAGGAGCTCAACAAGTATTGTTGCTCCGCCTTTTCAACATATTTCGTATGCGATATCATATTTTTGAGAACATATTTCGAAATGCTTTCGCGATCTCCAAGCGCGGCGATTTCCAATTCGTAACTGTAATTGGTCGTCAGAATATGATCTGCACCGATTGAGAGAATGTTTTGGAGCATTTCGACATGCTCTTTCCTTTCCACTTTACCAAACACTTCTTCTCTGTTGGTTTTGATGTAGGTGTTCAGGTTTTCCTTGATATTGTCTCCCGTCACGAGAATTGCTTTGAGTGGCATGGGGCAGTGGAGCTTGTCGAGCTCTTTTTTATATTCCTCGTTTGCGATCGCTTGTAGAAACCCGTTCCAAGACGTTCCGCCGAAGGCACGATTGATGCCGTTGCCGAGCAAAATCACCTGCGGTATCTTTTGTATCATTTTGATCTCCTTTCATTCGATGTTCCTTTTGTCCAGTCGAAAGAATTATAGGCTTTCAAATATTTGGCGGCAGATGTAGGATTTTGCAAAACCGCCGAATCTATCTTTTTACCGTTGTAACTCCACCCGTTCGGGTCGCAGAAAATCACCGATTGAAGTCCGCTGCAATCCTCGAACGCCGAACTTCCGATTGAGGTCACGCCGTTTCCGATCGTCACCGATTGAAGTCCGCTGCAATCCTCGAACGCCGATCTTCCGATTGAGGTTACACTGTCGGGAATCACAATTTCAGTCAACCCGCTGCAATTATAGAACGCCATATATCCGACCGATATCATGCCGTTGGGAATGTCGATCGAAGTCAACCCGCTGCAATTCCCGAACGCCCAAGATTCGATCGAGGTCACGCTGTTGGGAATGTCGATCGAAGTCAACCCACTGCAACCATTGAACGCCGTACTTCCGATTGAGGTTACGCCGCTCCCGATCGTCACCGAAGTTAATCCGTCACGATTTCGGAACGCCTCGGAAGGAATTGAGCTTATGCGGGCGGGAATGACGACGGAGCCTTGAAGTGCACTCGGAATATGTATGAATTCGGTTTTGGCTTTATTGTATAAGATCCCGTCTTGGCTCGAATATTTTTGATTCTTTTCGTCAACCTTGATACATTCAAGGGAATTGCAGTTATCAAACACCCCGCTTCCGATTGAGGTCACACTTTCGGGAATGGTGATTGAGATCAGTTCATAGCAATTCATAAAGGCATTGGATTCAATCTTCGTTACAATCGACGGAATCGTACTGTTTCGGCAACCCAAAATCAAAGTGCCTGTGGAAGTTTCGATCAGACAATTTTGTTTGCCTTGATAAGTAGTATTTTTGTCGGAAACTTCGATCGCATCAAATCCTCCGCAATCTCCAAAGGCACCGTACCCGATGCGGCTCACATTTTCGGGAATATACAGTTTCCCCGTCAATTTGCTGCAACCATAGAACGCATAAGCGGGAATCGTCTTGACGTTTTCTCCGAACGTGACGCTGCTTAAATTGGTGCAACCTTGGAAGATAG
>CANRGR010000060.1 GCA_947630245.1 uncultured Clostridia bacterium
GTGATCGTAACCCAGCCGTCGGTTTTGAGCACCAAAAAGTCGAGCAGTACGCCGATGACGATGAGCGGAACGAACGCAATGGGTCCGAAGGTGATGATGGGAATCAGACGGACGCGCAGTTTCATCGCGGGATCGCCCTCCTTATCGAGAACGGCGAGCGCGGACTTCTGCACCCCCATCGCGAGCGCCGTGACGCTCTTTTTGTTCTTCGTCATTCTGCGGAGACGCACTTTCTTGAAGTAATGGCTGTAACTGTTGCCGAAGATGAGCGAGCCGACCGCCTTGACCTTGATATGCTGCAAATCGTTGGCGTCGAGAATCTTTCTCGCCGCTTCCACGCCCGTCAATCCCGCGCTGTTCTCCTTTCGGTTGAAACGATAGTATTTCACGCCCAGCACAATGCTGACCGTAAGGGAGACGAGCGCGACGAGCACAATCACCGCGCCCACAATGAGAATGGCGAGACCGAGCGTCTTGTTGCCGTTTCCCGCTTCGTTGAGCAGGTCGTTCCAAAACTCCTCAAACCCGCCCGACGCGAGCAACCCGTTCCCAAAATTGAGAGACATTGAAATCTCTCCTCCTTGTGATGAATCTATTTTATGATGAGATCGTTCCGTGCGATCGTTTGGCGACGCCCGTTTTTCTCGCCGCCGCGGCGACCGCCTCCGCCACCGCCTCATGCGCCCGCTTGTCGTACGCATAGGGCAGAATGTAGTCCGCGTGGAGCTCTTGCCCGCTCACGCAGGAAGCGATCGCCTCCGACGCCGCGTACATCATTTCGAAGTTGATCTTCGTTGCGCGCACGTCGAGCGCGCCGCGAAAGAGTCCCGGGAATACGAGCACGTTGTTGATCTGGTTCGGCTTCTCGGAAGAGCCCGTCCCGACGACCGCCGCCCCCGCTTCGAGCGCGTCCTCGCGGGAGATTTCGGGCGTGGGATTGGCGCAGGCGAACACAATCGCCCGCTCCGCCATCGAACGAACCATGTCCTTTGTGACGCAATCCGGACCGGAGACGCCGATAAAGACGTCCGCGCCCTTCATGGCGTCCCCAAGCGCGCCCGTGAGCCGTCTGCGGTTGGTGAGCGAGGCGATCTCGCGCTTCGAGTCGTTCAGATTGCCGTCTCCCTCGCAGAGAATGCCCGTGCGGTCGCACATCACAATCTCCTTCACTCCCATCCGGAGGAGGAATTTCGCAATCGCGATTCCCGCCGCGCCCGCGCCGTTGATGACGACATGGAGCGCGCCGATCTCCTTTCCCACGAGTTTTGCGGCGTTGAGCAGAGCCGCCGCCGTGACGACCGCCGTGCCGTGTTGGTCATCGTGGAAAACGGGAATGTCGAGATCTTCGATGAGCCGCCGCTCGATCTCGAAACAGCGGGGCGCGGCGATGTCTTCGAGATTGATTCCGCCGAAGGAGCCCGCAAGGAGCTCGATCGTGCGGATGATCTCCTCGGTGTCCTTGGAACGGATGCAGAGCGGGATCGCGTCCACGTCGCCGAACGCCTTGAAGAGCGCGCACTTCCCCTCCATGACGGGCATCCCCGCCTCCGGTCCGATGTCGCCAAGCCCGAGAACCGCCGTCCCGTCCGTGATGACGGGCACCGTATTCCATCTGCGGGTGAGGGAAAAGCTCTTTTCGATATCCTTCTGAATGGCGAGACAGGGCTCCGCAACTCCCGGCGTATAGGCGACGGAGAGTTTCTCCCTGCTGTCCACCTCCACACGGGGCACGATTTCGATCTTCCCTCTCCATTCCCCGTGTTTTTTCAATGACTCTTCTCTGTAATTCATCTATTTGTCTCCTTGTATCCCATTATAGACAAATTCCGCGGCGAAGTCAAGCGTTCCCGAAGCCCGCCTGCCCGCGCCGCGGCAAAAATTACTTCCGAAGAAAAACGGACGACGCGCGCCCGTTTTCGTTTCGGTCAACGACCGGATCTCTTGTATTTGACGACGGCAAATGTGATCATGAATACGGCAATCGCCGCCGTAATCGCCATGATGATCAGACCGATCATCAGCCCGTCCTTTGCGGGTCCCTCTGCGGGCGTGACTTTGACCGGCACGCTCGCGCGGACGGTATTGCGCGGGGACGTATAGGAGATTTTGACTTCTTGGGACTCGGCGGAGAGCCCGTCGCCGCCCTCGATGGCATAACCGGTCACATCCTCCCGGCTGCCGTCCGAATACGTTACCGTGACGATCATTCCCGTCGGATCGAAGTTCTCGCCCGCTTGATATTCGGTCTTGTCGGGCATCTTCGTGATCTCGATCCCCGTCGCCGCCAGCGCTTCGAGCGAAAGCGTGCCGCCCTTTACGGCGATTTCGTACCCGACGCGGTCGGAAGTGAGTTCTCCGACGTCTCCGCCGTAGTTTTCCGCCAGAATGCCCGGGAATTCCATACTGAATCCGATCTTCCCGGGGGACTCGACGGTGAACAGGTTCTTCTCTTCGACGAACACGTTGCTCTTCCCGCCGCCGGAGAGATTTCCCTCCACGGACGGCTGCTTTCCGAATGCCGCATGTCCGCCCTTCTTGATGTAAATCCCGCCGCCGCGGAGCACTGCCTCGTTCCCCGAGACATTGCCGCCCGCCATTTCGAGAACGCCGTTCTCCGCGATATGGATTCCGCCGCCGTAGTTGCCGCTGTTTCCGCTGACCGTCCCGCTTTCGAGAAGGAACGTTCCTTTGACGGTATCCGAGCCGTAGATCTCCACGCCGCCGCCTTCCCAGCCGGCGCTGTTCCCTTCGATGGTGCCGCCCGTCATGCGATAGACCGCGCCGTAGCGCACCGCGACGCCGCCGCCGTTCAGTTCCGCGCGGTTTCCTTCGATGGCGCCGCCCGTCATGGTGACGGACGAGCCGTTCCCATAGACGTTGATCCCGCCGCCGGTGATGCTTGCGGTATTGCCCTTGACGGTTGCGTCGAGGGTGAGAGAACTCTCGTTGAGAAGGATCCCGCCGCCGAATGTCGCGGCGTTATTTTCCACAAGGGCGTGGGAAACCGTAAGATCCGCGCCCCCTTCGGCGCTGATTCCGCCGCCGCCGATAAACGCCTCGTTTCCCGAAACGGAGACGTCCGAAATCTTTACCGTTGCGCCCTTGATCTTGATCCCGCCGCCGTAATCGGCGTCGCCGCCCGTCAGCGTGCCGCCCTTTTCGGCGGACGCGTCGCAGAGCGTGAATTCAACCCCCGCTCCCTCGACCGTGAGCACCGAACCGGACCCCGTTCCGCGGAGAGTTTTGCCGTTGAGATCGAGCGTCTTGCTCTCCGTCACCGAGATGGAATCGAGCCCCAACTCCGTCCCGTCTGCGTTGAGCAGACCGGAAAGGCTGATATTTTCGAGCAATTTCAGGGTCGTCCCCTCCTTCCACGCGGAAAGTCCTTCGCCGAAGAACCGATAGGAGACGCCGCCGACCTCACAGAGCGCGGGAGAAACATCCGCCGAGACGAAAACTGTTCCCGCAGAGACGGACGCCGCGCCGAACAAGATCGCCGTAGCGCAAAGAAGTGCGTTTTTTACTTTGAATTTTCCCATAATGGCACCTCATTTTAGCCTTATCCATTCTTATTATAACACAATTCTTTCGGAATTGCAATAGGATGAACAAACCTTTTGAGGGAAATTTTCAAAAACGGTTAGTTTTGAACCATTCCGACTCGGGGAGCGGCGCCGAGGAAGCGCTGCATGCGACAGAGAACGCGCTCCCGTCCGAACGGATGACGACGGTTCCGTTCAGAGGGGCGACCTCCCACTTCTTGTTTTTCAGGTCGACGTCCGTCGCCTGCGAAGTGACATAGATCTTGTCCGTATAGGTCATGATCCGCTCCAACGCCTCCCGCGTGGGGAACGTATTGTCCGCGTTTGTCGTATATTCGGGAGACCCCGCGCAACAGCAGACGCAGACGTACTCGGGGCGGATGACCGAAAGAAGCGCGTCGGTGCTCGAAGTCTTGCTGCCGTGATGTCCCGCCTTGAAGAGTTTGCAGCGCGGCAGGTCGTTATATACGGTGAGAAACTCCTCCCCCTCCTTTTCGAGATCGCCCGTAAAGAGATAGTTGTATCCCCCTTGCGCGATGTACATGCAGACCGAATAGTTGTTCTCGTCGCTCGCGTGATGGTCGTAATAGTAGTTGTAGAGGAAGTTCATCGTGACGCCCTCGGCGAGCGGATAGCTGCGCTTTGCGCCGTCCGTCTCCCGATAGCATTGGAGCGCGGTGTAATGGACCGCCCCCGCGGCGACCTCGGCGTCCCTCGCCGCCACATATCGCCCGTAGACCTGCGTGGTCGAATTTGTGCGCGGAAAGTCGATGATCGTTTGGCAGTCGTAGCGTTCGAAGAGGCTCCGGTACGTCGAATTTCCCGCAAACGCCGCAATGTGATCCCTGTCCGCATGGGTGACGATCACATATTCGAGAACGCCGTCCGTGCAGTAACGATCGACATACGAAGCGATCGTCTCCGCAGAGCTCTCCCGCGACCCGCCGTCGATTAAAATGTCCACGTTGCCGATGTTGATGTAGACGCAGTCCCCCGCATACTTGTTCCCGAGTTCGAGAAAGTGAATGGAGAGCTCCTCCGAAGCGCCCGAAGCGGGCGGCGCGGTCTGCTCCTCAGGTCGTTTGCGGAGAAAGAAATACCAATACGCCCCCGCCGCAAGCGCGAGCACGAGCACGGCAACGACGACGGCAACGAGTATTTTTTTGTTTTTTGAATTTCTTTTGCTCATAGACGATCAGCCGAAGAACGGTCAGTAAGCGAATTTCAGAAAGCTCCAACTCATGGGCGGGAGCGTGAGAGTGACGCGGGCGCCGTCCTTCCCCGAGGGAAGATCCTTTTGCGCGGGTGCGATCCGTTCGGATCCGAAGCCGTTGACCGCGCCGAGATCGGCGTTTGCAAGTTCGACATATTCGACCGCCCTCAGATCGCCGAAGGAACGCAGTTCGAGCCGGACTTCCCGCTTTTCCTGCGCATAGTTGCAGAGGGATACGCACACTGTGCGGGAATCCGCGTCGTGCGTCACCGCCTCGTTGATACAGCGCGCCCTGCCGTACATATTCGCGAAGGTATCGGAGTCGGAGAAGGTGCGCACCGTCTCCCCGCGGGCGTTCCCCGCGAGATAGCGGAAGGGATAGAAGATCGTCTGGCGGAAGGTTCCGCCGCCCCGCTCCGTCATGATCGGCGCGATCACGTTGACGAGCTGGGCGAGACAGGCGAGCTTGACGGCGTCGCAGTTGTTGAGCAGCGTATTCATCAGTCCCGCAAACACGAGCGCGTCGCGGAACGTATAGACGTCCTCCAACAGATGCGGCGCCTTTTTCCAGAGCGGCTCGCGGCGGGGCGCGGTGACAGACCAGATATTCCACTCGTCAAAGGAGATGTACATGCGTTTCCGCGAGCGCGTCACGGCACGCACATACTCGATCGTCGCTTTGAGGGTATTGATGTACTCGCCCATGTCGTCCGCGCTGCCGAGAAAGTCCTCGAGGGGACGTTTCCTGTCCTCGTCGTACATGTAATAGCGGTGCATGGAAAGATAGTCCGCCTGCCCGTAGGTGTGTTCCAGCACCGTTCTGTCCCAGGCGGGGAAGGTTTTCATCTCATGGTTGGAGGAGCCAGAAACGATGAGCCTGAGCGCCCGATCCGCGCCCCGCGCCTCCTTTCCGTCAATTTCCCCGTTCGCCCAGCGCATGACCTTCGCCGCTTCGAGCGCCTTCTTTCCGTATTCGTCGGCGGAGAGATGACCGATCTGCCAGGGACCGTCCATTTCGTTTCCGATGCACCAATAGCGGACGTTGTACGGCTTTTCGGCGCCGTTTGCGCGGCGGGCGTCCGAGATCGTCGTTCCGCCCGCATGATTGCAGTATTCGACGAGCTCGGCGGCGTCTTTGATCGTTCCCGTGCCCATATTGACCGCCATCATCGGCTCGATGCCCGTCTTTTTGCACCATTTGAGAAATTCGTCCGTGCCGAACTCGTTCGTCTCCGTCGAAAACCATGCGAGATCGAGCCGCGTGGGACGTTTTTCCCTCGGTCCCACGCCGTCCCGCCAATCATAGCCCGAGAGGAAGTTTCCGCCCGGATAGCGCACGATGGGGACGTTGAGTTCTTTGATGAGCTCGATGACGTCGCCGCGGAATCCGTTCTCGTCCGCCGTGGGATGCCCCGGTTCATAGATTCCCTCATACACCGCGCGCCCGAGATGTTCGATGAACGACCCGTACAGGTTGGGGGAGATCTCCCCGATCGTCAGATTTTTATCCGCGAAAATTTTTGTCGTTTTCATGCCGTTTCCCCCGCCTTTAAGCCAATCCGAAGAGCGAGACGATGTTGACGACCGCCTCGTGAATGTTGTGCAGAAATTTATTGATCGCCTTTTGCGCGCCCGCGTCGATCACGCCGTCCTCCGTGGAGCGGAGCACCGCGATGATCATGTCGAAATTGCGGTAAATGACCTCGCAGTCGGGATCAATCGTCACGAAGGCGTCGTCCTCGCTGCCGTGTTGGAGCGAATAGAGTTCCTTGATCGTGCGGTTCATGTCCGTAAACTTCTCGACGTTGCCCGTCTCGAAGAGCGCGACGACTTCCCCGTTGAGCGCGGAGAGATGTTGAATGAAGGCAACCAGCTTTTCGTCTTTTTCGTCCATCAGAGTTCCACTCCGTTTTTCAATAGCAATTCCCGCGCCGAATCGACGCTGTCCGTCCCCGTCCTGTTCTTGACGGGCGCAAATTCCCGCTCCCGCTCCACTTCGAACGGAAGGCAGCTGCCCATGAGGGAGATCATGTCGAGAATGAGCGTCTCGAACTTATAGGCGTTCTCACGCCCGGGGCTGACGAGCGCGCCCGTTTCGTCCACAAAGGGGACCTTCTTTTTGACGACGTGAACGGGAATCCGCGCCGCCGCGACTTCTTTGAGACGGCGCGCGTCGAACAAATAGTTGAGAATCACGCCGTAGCGGTACAGCAATTCCCCCCCTTCGCCGCGCGCATGCGCCATGCTGTCGGTGAGTTCGTAGTACTCGATGACGGTCGGGAGCCCGTCGTCGAGACAGAGCACCCCCACCCGTTCCTCGGGCGCCGCCTTTGAAACGACCTTCGCGCCGCTCTTACAGCCGCTTAAAATCGTCGCGCCGATGAAGGCGGGATCGGCAATCCGTTGCAAGACATTGTCTACCGCAAAGACGTTGTACCACTCCGTCTCGGGGAACTCCTTCATCAAGCCGCTCCGCATGAGCGAGGAATACCAGCCCGCGTTCCCGTTGGGAGACAGCGCGAGCCTGCCCTTCCCTTCCAGCAGGAGTTTCCCGCCGAAATCCACGCTCGGCACCATGTCCTGACAAAAGAAGCGAAGATATTCGGACGGATAGCCGAATCTGCCGTGCGCTTCGAAAAAGGCGCGGGTCTCTGCGTCGTTCTTCTCGCTCGTCATGACGAGCAGGGGAACGTATGCGCCGCAACGCTCTGTCACATCGAGCAGGTTGGCAATGAGCCGCCCGAAAATGTAGACGGGACGGGTGATCCCGATGTCGAAGGTGCCCTTCGGCGCGTTCGAGCCGAGCCGCGTGCCCTGTCCGCCTGCAAGAAGGACCGCCGCGACCTTTCCCTCGCGGATGGCGCGCTCCCCGACCGCGGTAAATTCCGCTCTCCGCGCTCCGATCTGCGCGACGGAAAGTCCCTCGATGGGCGAAATCTCCCCCTTCCCGCTCAGATCCTCGGGATGCGACCAGAGCGAAACGGTCTCCCAATCGACCGAACGGATCTGCCGCGCGAGCTCTTCGCGCTCCGGCGGGGAGAGCTCGTCCCAGAAGCGCAATACCTGCTCCTGCCCGCGCGCTTTCATCTCCAAAAATAAATCATTCATGTTCTTCTCTCCGTTCGAGCAGGAACGCGCCCGCCCGATAATGTTGTCCTTCGATTCTCAGCGCGCCGCTCCGCACGGAACAGGAAAGGTCGGTAAAACTTGCCTTGACCGTATATCCGCCGAGCGGAAAACGGAGCACGTCGTCGCATTCGAGAAAATGTACGATCACCAGCCGCCGGTTGCCGAGATCTTTGATATAGACCTGCCTGCCCTCGGGCTTGCGGTAATATTCCACGTTGCAATCCACGGCGACGATCTCGCCGCTGCGGACAATCTCCTTGACGCTCCCGTAAAACGCGAGCCCGCGCGCAATGAGCGCCGATTTCTCGGGCGGGATCTTCCTGACGTCCCCCGAGAGGCAGATTCTGCCCATCATCGCCGCGCAGAGGGAATAAATCGTGCGCGAATCGCTCTCGTTCTCCCGGATGACCGCCCAGATCTGCGACTGCCGCGCAGGGACGACGAGCGAGACGTTCGCCGCAACGAGCGGAATCTCGTCGCACTCGTGGGCATCCGAGAAGGAACACATCGAAACCTTGCTCATGCGGAGCGGTTCGATGCGGCTCCCGCCCGAGGAGCAGTTCTCGATGACAAGATCGGGACACGCCGCCTTGATCCTGTCGAGCCACAAGAGGCTCTCCTCGGCGACCTGTCTGCCCCCTTCCCCATAGGACTCCGCGCCGTCGCAGCCCATGCCGTAATTGTCGTTATAGTCGATTTTGAGATACTCAAACCCGTTCTCCCGCAGAAAAGAGAGGAACGCGCCGTCGAGATATTCCCTGACCGCGGGCAGCCGCAGGTCGAGGAAACGGCGGTTCTTTGCGGTGATCGGCGCGCCGTCCCGTTTGAGAAGCATATCTTCCCGCAAGAACAGTTCGCTGTCCCGTCCCGCGACTTCGAATTCGAACCAGATTCCCGGTCTCTTCCCCGCCGCCTTGATCTTCTCCGCCGCCGCGCGGATCCCGTTCGGAAAGAGCTTTGCGCTCTGCTTCCAATCTCCGATCGCATTGCACCAGCCCTTTCCGTCGGGCTTGTACCAGCCGCAGTCGATCACGAAATAGTCGACGGGAAGGTCCTTGATCGCCCTCAGAATGCCCGCGACGTTGCGCTCGGAGGGAGAGCCCCACGTTGTGCAATACTCGTTGAACAGGACGGGCATGCTCTCCTCGCTCCCGGGAACGGCGAGACGGCTGTCCGCCTCGTGCACGAGCGCGTTGCATGCTTCGAGCAGGCTCCGTTTGACGGTAAACCGCGCCGCGTGAGTCGTAAACGTTCCGCCCGCGGGGATGATCTTGCGCCAATGCCCGAATTCGAAATCCGCGAGCCCGCCCGAAAGCGAGCAGGTCTCCTTCTCCTGATAGACTTCCATCTGCCAGGAATAGGGCGCCTCGATCTGCACGCCCCAGCAGACGTGCCCGGCGGTATCCTCGATCGCCGCAAACGGATAATATCCGCGGTTGGGCATGCTGCCGACCTGCCCCCATCGCTCCACCTTCATGCCGTATCTCGCCCAGCTCATGTCGAGCCCGAGCGCGGAAAAGGATTCGCCCGTGAGACGGCACTCGCGCGACCACGCGCTCCGCATGCGGTGAAGGACGAGCCCCGCCGTATTTCCCGCCCCGGTTGCAATCCCGCCCAAAGAGAAGCTCGAAAGATGTTCGAGCGTGCGCGCCGCGCCCGTGTGATTCTCGTACTTGACGTTGACCGTAAATACTCCCGTCTTTCTGTCATAGACGAGGCGGTGAATGTAATCGTTCCCCTTTCCGTCCGTGAGATGGGTATTGAGAACGCCGCTCATGAACTGCGTCTGGCGCTCGATCTTCAAAAGGGTCGAACTGCGGTTGCGCATCGTCGCGCCGGGGGTGTAGTCGGCGAGCGTCTCGTCGCCCGTGAACGCAACCTGCACCAAACTGTCGAGACGGAGCGTCTTGGGGTCGACGGGAACGTCCTTCGGAAGAACCGCAAACCCGACCGTCGTCTTTTTTTCATGCCCTTCGACGGGCGTCTCGGCAAAATAGACGGCGCAGTCGCCGTAGTCGTATCGTTTGAAATACATGATCTTTCGTTACCTTGCATGGCGCGCGACAATCGAAATCGCACGCCCGAATTTATCGCAGAAGTCCTCCATCGCGGGATCCCGCCGCGCGAGCACGGGGAGGATGTTGCGGAATTCGTCGTTGACGGCGGCGGACTTCATCTCGATGAAGTTGCACCCGAGATCGACGGTTTCGCCGCGAAGGAGCGAATCGGCATAATCGAACACTTCTTCGTAATTGTACATGAAATCGAACCGTTCATGCCCGCGGGCGTCGAGTTCGTGATATTTCCGCGGGATCGGACAGTCGAGAAAGGCGCGCAGGGCGTCTTTCTCCGCTTTTGTGAGTTCCGGCTTCGTTGTCTTTTTGTTTTGCACGGCGATCCCCCTTGCATAGGAAGGGCGGCGCTCCCGCCGCCCTTCCGCTTTGGATTTATAATTTCGTTTTCCAGATCCGGTCGGACCACATGAGCTGTTTCTTGAACTCGCCGATCTCCGTCTTTTCGTCGATGACGACGACTTCCATGCCCCACATGTCGCCGAGCGTCACCATGTCCTCCACGGAAAGCTGCGAGGAGACGACGGTATGATGCGCGCCGCCCGCATAGATCCATGCCGCAACCCCTTCCTTGAAGTTGGGCTTATATTTCCACATCAATCCGCCGACGGGCAGGTTGGGCATTTTATGAGGATATTTCACAAGTTCGATCTTCTGCACGATGAGGCGCATTCTGTCGCCCATGTCGATCATGGAGACGGCGATCGCCTCGGGAGCGGAGATTCCCTCGAATACGAGGCGGGCGGGATCGGACTTGCCGCCGATTCCGAGCGGATGAACCTGAATCTCGGGCTTCGTTGCGGCGAACTGCGGGGAAACTTCGAGCATGTGCGCGCCGAGGCAGAGCCCGTCTTTGAGATCGTAGGTGTAGTCCTCCATGAGCCCCGTGCCCTTCTGATCCGCCATATACTGCATGACGGCGCCGAGCGCGGCGATCTTCCAATCTCCCTCCGCGCCGAAACCGTATCCCTTGCTCTGCAAATCCTGAATCGCAAGTCCGGGAAGCTGGTTCATGCCGTGGAGCGCGCCGAAGTGATCGACAATGCCGATATACCCGCCCATCTCGCGGCAGAATCTGTCGATTGCGATCTCATATTTTGCCTGTTCGCGCACGACGTCGATCCGGTCGGTCGCCATCGTGTACTTCTTGCCGTATTCCGCCATGAGTTCGTCCACTTCGGCGTCCGTGACCTTGTTGATATACTCGACGAGATCGCCGATGGGATAGTAATCGACTTCCCAGCCGAGCCCGATGTGCGCCTCAACCTTGTCGCCCTCGGTGACCGCGACGTTCCGCATGTTGTCCGAGAAGCGGCAGACTTTGACGTTCTTGGAGAAGGCGAGCCCCGCGGCGGCTCTGCACCATGCGGCAAGCTCTTTGAGCGCTTCCTTGTCTTTGTAGTATCCGACGATGACCTTGTTGTCCATGCGCAGACGGGTGACGATGTAGCCGAACTCTCTGTCGCCGTGCGCCGCTTGGTTCTCGTTCATGAAGTCCATGTCGATCGTGTCGTAGGGAAGGCGCTCGTTGTATTGGGTCGCGAAGTGGCACATGGGCTTTTCGAGCAATTTAAGCCCCTTGATCCACATCTTCGCGGGGGAGAAGGTGTGGCACCAGGTGATGATGCCGACGCAGTTCTCGTCCGCGTTGACCTGTTTCACCGCCGCAACGATCTCTTCCGAGCTCTTGCAGGTCGTGAGATACTTGACCGTGACCGGCATAAACTCGTTCACATAATTTGCCATTTCTTCGGAGTGCTGCGCGACATGTCTGAGCACGTCGTCTCCATAGAGGGTCTGCGACCCCGTCAGCCAATAAACCACTTTTTCTTTCATGAAAATTTATCTCCCCTAATATTATTTTTGAATTTGTTTCCATAGCGATTCTTGCGCGGCGTTTCTTTTCGCAGTAAGGACGGTTCCTTGCACAGCGTTTCTTTTCGCAGAAGGAAGGTTTCCTCGC
>CANRGR010000061.1 GCA_947630245.1 uncultured Clostridia bacterium
AAGGATCTGGTGGCTCTGAAGGTACGGGCGGCGGTTCGGAAGGCTCGGGCGGTGGCTCCGAAGGCTCGGGCGGCGGTTCTGAAGGCTCGGGCGGCACAGGTGGTGAAACCGGCGGAACCGGAGGAACAGGTGGAACCGGAGGAACCGGTGGTACAGGCGGAACCGGTGGCACAGGTGGTGGTACAGGTGGTACCGGCGGAACAGGCGGTCCCGGTGGCACTGGCGGCACAGGTGGCGAATCTGGCGGCGGTTCGGAAGGACCCGGCGGCGGCTCGGAAGGATCCGGCGGCACTGGCGGCACAGGTGGTGCCGGTGGTGAAACTGGCGGTCCCGGCGGCACTGGCGGAACTGGTGGTACCGGAGGAACAGGTGGTACAGGCGGCACCGGAGGAACCGGTGGTGAATCCGGCGGCGGGACAGGCGGCACCGGAGGAACCGGAGGGACCGGCGGAACAGGTAGCGAATCCGGCGGCGGTACCGGCGGCACGGAGCCCGGCATTACTTATTCGATTACGGTTCTTTCCGGATCTGCGAAAAAGGAATATGACGGAACGCCGCTCACCGTAGAAGCATTCTTTGTGCTTGAAGGCGGATTCGCGGAGGGGCATCATGTTGTCGGTGCGAAATACAGCAGTCTGACCGATGTAGGCGTCTCCGAAAACATCATGAGCGGACTGATCATCCAAGATGAATCGGGACGTGACGTCACCTATATGTATAATATCCAATATGAATACGGGATTCTGGAAGTAACGGGACGTCAAATCACGGTCCGGACGGAGTCTGCGTCGAAGTCCTACGACGGCGAGCCGCTTCGCTGTGAAGAGTTTACGCTCGTCGGGGAGCTTCCCGAGGGATTCCGCATCGAAGTTGAATTTTCGGGCGAACAGACCGAGCTCGGCAGATGCCAGAATACGGTGAAATCCGTCAGGATTTACGACGCCGAAGGAAGAGACGTTACCCTTAATTTCATAATCGAAATTGTCTGCGGAACGCTGAAAGTGACTTAAATTCGGGGAGAGTGGCATGCTCTATCAGGAATACAAACAACGCCTTGCAAAATATCTGAACGTCTTCGATACCGTTTGGCGGTTCCGTTATCTCGTCTTGCTGGCATTCGTCCTGTTGATCGCGCTGATCGGCGTTTTTCTCGGAATCACGGGAAACTTATACGACCTTGATTGGCCCGAGATATTCGAATACGGCGCGGCGTTCCCGGAGGCAAGGGCGGTGTTCCGCGAGGCAAGTCTCGAATTTTGTGCGGAGGGGACGGCAGACTGGACGGAGGAAGTTCCCAAGACGGTCGGCTCCTATGCGGCGCGCCCCGTTTCAACGGGGATTACGGGCGGAAAGAAGGTCGGGGATCCCGTCTCTTTCTCGATTGTGCCCAAAAAGTCGGATGTGATCATTGACGGCGGCTCCTTTGCCTACGGTGAGACGCCCCGTGCCGCGCTTTCCCTTGCCTACAACGACCGTCCCGACGGCGAATGGTTCGAGTATGAATGGGGGACGGGCAGAACCTGTCTGGCGACGGCGCATGTCCGCCGCATCCTGAACGAGAACGGTCTCGACGTCACAACATGCTACGATCTCGTCTCCGCTCCGCATGAAGTGAACGTCATTCCGCGCCCCGTCACCGTTTCGACGGAGAGCGCTTCAAAGACCTATGACGGATCGCCCCTGTCGGCGGAGAAGCATGAGATCGCCGAGGGAACGCTCGCTTCGGGCGATTCGTTGGAAGTAACGTTTCCCGTGTCGAGAACGGATGCGGGTGAGAGCGAAAATCTGCCCGGTTGCGTTGTCTTTGCGAGCGACGGAACGGACATGACGAGATATTACGAGTTTACCTTTCTGGCGGGAACGCTGAACGTTCTGCCCAGACCGCTCTTTGTCGAGACCGGCTCCGCGACGTGGATCTGCGACGGCGAACCCCATTCTTTGGAGGGCGCGGGGGATTACACGGTGGACGGACTTGTGAACGGACACGAGACATACGTTACAGATGCGACGACGGTCACGGAGATCACCGACACCGAGACGGAAGTCGGCTATCGGGAGAACAGGCTCGTCCTCGGAGTGCGGGACGGCGACGGAAACGACGTCACGGGCAACTATGAATTTTCCTATCGGTACGGGCGCCTCCGGGTGAAAACGGAGATTCAAATCACCGTTTACAGGATCAGTAAAATTTACGACGGAACGCCGCTCATGTTCGAAGAGGAGGATTTTCAAATCGTCCGCCCTCCGGATGTTGCGGTGCGGCTCGATCTCTCGGAATTTTCTCTCACCGAAGCGGGGAGCGTTCCCCTGCGCGATCTTTTGAAGATTCCCGTTTTTGCGGAGGATTCGGAGACGGGCGCGGACGTGCGCGAGGAAAATCGCGTCCGGTTCATGGGGGACGAGGAGGAACCCGTCCTCGAAGTGATGAAACGTCGCATCGAGGTCACGAGCATTTCCATCTCCAAAAAGATGGGCGGGAACGAGCCCGTGAAGGGATGGGATCATCTCCGCCCCGCATGGATCACCTTCGGGACGCTTGCCCCGGGGCAGAGGATCGAAATCGAAGTGACGGGGATTCTGTATCCCGGCGATCGGGAGCCCGCGGAGAATACGATCTCTTCGGTGAAGATTTACGATTCCTCCGGCGCCGACGTGACGCACAACTACGACATCGCCTTAAATCCCGGGACGCTTCAATGGATCTGAATCGGCTTTTCAAGCGGCGGCGCGCGGTGCGCGCCGCCGCTTGAAAAAAATTAGTTCGCCATTGCGAACTTTTTTCGAAAAATTGCCCCAAAACAGTTGACAAGGGGAAACAAGGATGATAAAATGAACGACGGAAAGCGCGGAAATGCGCGTTTTTTCGGGAAAGTCGGTTCGCATATCCGAACGAAGAGAGGAAATGCGGATTTTTTTCGGAAAACGGGTTCGCATAAACGAACTGCATTCATATTTGCGCCGGAAAAGGAATGATATATCTATGCCGTTGATGCTTGCGCCCCTGGGGCAGGAAATGAAGATCATCAGAATCATCGTGGACGAAAAAACCAAAAAACATCTCGCCAATCTCGGAATCATTGCGGATTCTCCGATCACCGTCCTTTCGACGAGCGGCGGGAGCGCCGTCTGTATCGTCAAGGCGGGACGGCTCGCCCTCGACAGGAACGTCGCGAGCAGGATCTATGTCGCCTGACCGTCCTTGCCCTCCGCTTGAAGTCATGCACACTTCGGTGTGCTTCTCTTTTGACCGCGGAGTTCGCGATTGCTAACTCAAAAATCAACATGGGAGGATCAAAATAAAAATGCAAAAAAATCTCAACGAATTTTCCGTCGGCGAGAGGGGAGTGATCAAAACCGTCTCGGGCGAGGGGAAATTGCGGCGCCGTCTCTTCGACATGGGAGTGACGCCGGGGGCGGAAGTCTATCTCCGCAAGAAGGCGCCTCTGGGCGACCCGCTCGAAGTGACGATCCGCGGGTATGAGCTGACGCTCCGCAAGACGGAGGCGGCGTGCGTGACATTGGAGGTGAAGGAATGAAAAAATTTGCGCTTGCGGGAAATCCGAACTGCGGCAAGACGACTCTCTTCAATCTGCTCACGGGGTCCACGGCGTATGTCGGCAACTGGCCGGGCGTCACGGTCGACAAGCGGGAGGGGACGTACAAGCGCGGTGAGGAGCCCGTGAAAATCGTCGACCTTCCGGGGATCTATTCGCTCTCGCCCTATACGCCCGAGGAGGTGATTTCGCGGAATTTCATTCTCGACGAAAAACCGGAGTGCGTCATCAACATCGTGGACGCGACCAATCTGGAACGCAACCTGTATCTCACGACCCAGCTGATGGAGATCGACGTGCCCGTGATCATCGCGCTCAACATGATGGACGCCGTGGAGAAGGCGGGGGACCGCATCGACGCCGCACAGCTCGAAAAGAAGATCGGGTTGCCCGTCGTGGAGATCTCCGCGCTCAAAAACACGGGAATCAAGGAATTGATGGACCGTGCGATCAAGATCTCGGGGAAACCGCGCGAGGGGACGACCGTCCTGCACGATTCGCCGATCGCGCATCTCGTGCGCGACGTGAGCATCGCGCTCAAAGGCGCAAAGGTGGACGCGCCCCTCTTCCATGCCGTCAAGCTCGCCGAGATGGACGAAATCGAAGTCGGCATGCACCCCGAGCTCGTCGCGATGGTGGACGAATTCAAGGCGACCTTCGAGGACGACACGTTCGGCACCGATCTCGAAGCGGTCGTCGCGGATGCGAGATACAAATACATATCCGCCAACTATTCCACGGCATACGAGCGCAGAAAGAGAGGGGAGGCGCTCACAAAGTCCGACAGAGCCGACAAAGTGCTCACGCATAAGATCTGGGGGATTCCCATCTTCCTCGTGATTTTGTTTGCGGTCTTTCATCTCACCTTCTCGGAGGATCTGTTCTTCCTCGGCGCGATCTCGGGCGGGAGACTTCCCACGCTGTTCAAGGCGCCGTCGGAGGGCGGTCTCGGCTGGGAGAAGAACGCCGCGACGACCCTCGTCGCCTGCTTTTACGACGGCGCGGTCTTTTCTCCGGGCGTAATTCTCACGAATCTGTGGACTTGGTGCCTCGATTGGGTGGGCGAGTTGCTTTCTCTTGCGACGGCGAATGCGCCCCTCTGGGTGGGTAGCTTCGTCGGCGACGGAATCTGGGGCGGGCTCTCCGCCGTGCTCGGATTTTTGCCGCAGATCCTCGTCCTGTTCCTCTTCTTCTCCATTTTGGAGGACAGCGGCTACATGGCGCGCGTTGCGTTCATTCTCGACAGGATCTTCCGTAAATTCGGGCTCTCGGGCAGAGCGTTCATGCCCATGATCATGGGATTCGGCTGTTCCCTGCCCGCCATGATCAATACCCGTACGCTTGCGGACGAGAAGGAGAGGACGGCGACCATCCGCGTCATCCCCATGTTCTCCTGCGGCGCGAAACTTCCCATCCTCACCGCGATTGCGGGCGGCATCGTACAATATTTCGGCGTAGGGAATGCCGATCTCATCACCTACGGAATGTATCTCGTGGGCATCGTGACGGCGATCGTCTGCGTCATCCTCATGCGCTCGACGACGATGCGCGGCGAAGTCCCGCCCTTCATTATGGAACTGCCCGCCTATCATCTGCCCCTCTTCAAAGGGCTCATGATCCATCTGTGGGATAAGACGAAGCACTTCGTCAAGAAGGCGTTCACGATCATCTTTGCCTCCACGATCGTCATCTGGTTCCTGTCCTCCTTCGATTGGCAGTGGCATTTCCTGCCCGAGGAGATCGAATACGAGGGCGAGACGATCCTTGCCAACCTGCACGCGGATCAGAGCATCATCGGCTCGATCGGAATGCTCATCCGTCCGATCTTCACCCCGCTCGGCTTCGGTTCGCAGCTCAGCTCCGCCGGTTGGGTGTTTGCGGTGGCGGCGATCACGGGTCTCGTCGCAAAAGAGAACGTCATCGCGACGTTCGGGACGCTTGCCGCCTGCGTGGGCGGGGCGTATATCGCAACCGACGAAGGAATTGCCGAGGCGGTCACGATGATCTCGGCAACGAATATCACGATTCCCGCGCTCATCTCCTTCATCGCCTTCAACATGGTGACGATTCCCTGCTTTGCGGCGTGTGCGACCGCAAAGGCAGAGCTTCCGAAGGGGAAATTCTCCTGGACGCTCCTCTTCTGGCTCGTCACGTCGTACACGCTCGGAACGGCGATCTATCTCGTCGGAAGCTGGTGGTGGACGTCGTTCATTCTGCTCGGCGTTCTCGCGCTCGCGGTGACGGGGATCGTGCTCTGGAATAAGAGACATCCCCTCGACAAGGGAGGAGCGGCGCCCGGAGACGCGGCGCCGGAGGAGGAAACATGACCTGGTATGAGATTCTGATCATCGTGCTCTCCGCGGCGTTCGTGCTCGGAGTGGCGGCATGGCAGATCATACGGAGGAAGAAGGGAAAGGGCGGCTGCGACTGCGGCTGCAACGGTTGCTCCGGCTGTCCCCGCTGTGCGGAAAAGGACGCGAAGCGAAAATAACGCTCATACTTTGCAATCTCCATAAATCTTCGGAAAAGGGAGGGCTCTCGCTCTCTCTTTTTCGTGCGGATTTTCCGTGAAAATCCCCGTTCCGATCTGGACAAACCGCGCGGACGGTGGTATAATATGGGCAGAAAATCCGGGAGGGAAAAACTATGGCAAGAATCATTCTCAACGAAACAAGTTATCACGGCGCGGGTTCGGTTTCGGAACTCGCGGGCGAAATCAAGGGCAGAGGGCTCAATAAGGCGTTCGTCTGCTCCGACCCCGATCTCGTCAAGGCGGGCGTCACCGCGAAGGCGACGGACGTTCTCTCCGCGGCGGGGATCCCCTATACCGTCTATTCGGAGATCAAGGCGAATCCGACGATCGGGAACGTGAAGGCGGGGGTTGCGGCGTTCGGCGCGAGCGGCGCGGACTGCATCGTCGCGGTCGGCGGCGGTTCTTCCATCGACACCGCGAAGGCGATCGGAATCATCGCCGCAAATCCCGAATTCGGGGATGTCCGCTCGCTCGAAGGCGTCGCGCCCACCAAGCGCCCGAGTGTGCCGATCATCGCGATTCCCACGACGGCGGGCACGGCGGCGGAGGTGACGATCAACTACGTCATCACGGACGCGGAAAAACGGCGCAAGTTCGTCTGCGTGGACGCGCACGACATTCCCGTCGTCGCAATCGTGGACAGCGATCTCATGAGTTCGATGCCCAAAGGGCTGACCGCCGCAACGGGCATGGACGCTTTGACCCACGCGATCGAGGGCTATATCACGAAAGCGGCATGGGAAATGACGGACATGTTTCATCTGAAAGCGATCGAGATCATCTCGAAGTCCCTGCGCGCGGCGGTCCGCGGCGAAAAGGAAGGCAGAGAGGGCATGGCGCTCGGGCAGTACATCGCCGGCATGGGATTTTCCAACGTCGGGCTCGGGATTGTGCACTCTATGGCGCATGCGCTCGGCGCGGTGTACGACACGCCGCACGGCGTGGCAAACGCGATTCTGCTCCCCACCGTCATGGCGTACAACGCGGAGGCGACGGGCGAAAAGTACCGCGACATCGCAAAGGCGATGGGCGTGAAGAATACGGACGCAATGACGATCGAAGAGGCGCGCGCCGCGGCGGTCGAAGCGGTTGCGGCGCTCTCCCGCGACGTCGGAATCCCGCAAACGCTCCGTGGCATCGTCAAAGAGGAGGATATTCCCTTCCTCGCCGAGAGCGCCATGTCGGACGCCTGCCGTCCCGGCAATCCGCGGGAGCCGAGCTATGAGGACATCGTCGCCCTCTACCGTTCGCTCTTATGAAGCTTCGGAAAAAAGAGGAAAAGCGCCCGCGCGCGCTCTCCCGCGTGCGGTGGGGATCGCTGATCCCCGTGCTCTTCACGGCGGCGATCGGGACTCTGCTCCTCGCCGTGCCGGAGGAATCCGCGGGCGCCGCCTGTATTGCCGTGGGGTGTCTCCTCGCCCTTTCGGGCGTGCTTCTGCTCGCCGCGGCGTTCGGGGGAAGAAGGCGGAACTTCGTCCGCCTCGTCGCGGGCGTGATCGAGATCGCGCTCTCCGTCTGGCTCTTTGTCGACGCGGACGGCGCGCTCTCCGTGCTCGTCCTCGCCTTTGCGCTCATCCTTCTCATCCGCGGGCTTCTCGGCATGTGGGGATCGCTCTCGGACCGGCGCACGGGCGGGAGTTGGTGGACCGTCCGCCTCGGAGGCTCGCTCTTCGTCGCCGTGTTTGCGGTGATCATGCTCTTCCGTCCCTCGGAGAATGTCCGCATTCTGATGTTGCTCATCGGGGCGGTCATGATCTTCGACGCGCTTCTCGAATGCGCCGCGCTGTTGAGAAAACTCCTGACGCGGCGGGGTTCCGATTTTGAGACGGCGCGGGAGGAACAGGGCGGACGTCCTCGCAAGAAGGGGACGGAGGCGGCGGAGGAACTTGCGGCGGCGGAGAATCCAAGCCGCCGGAAGCGCCGTTTTTTCTCCGAAAAAGATTGATTTTTCCGGACGGATGTGCTAAGATAAGCAAGATCTTTGCAAGACGCAAAAGAGAGAATCGGATATGAACGAAACATCAAAGAGTACTTTCCGTATGATCGGGCGGTTGTGCAGGACGGCGGTCCTTCCCATTCTCCTGTCCGGAATTCTGCGGGCGGTCGGGATCTATATCTTCGTCTCGCCCAACAATTTCGCCCCGGGAGGGATCAACGGGATCGCGGTATTGCTCGAATACCTCACTCCTCTGAGCTCGGGTTGGTTTTTGCTCATGCTCAACGTGCCGCTGTTCTTCGTGGCGTTCTTCTTCCTCGGGAAGCGGGAGGCGCTCCTCTCCACACTCTCGATGCTTTTGACGTCCGGGCTTTTAATCCTCTTCGATTATATTCCCGGAATGCCGTCCGTGCGCTATATCGCGGACGGGGGAATGGGAATCCTCGCCGCGATCGCGGGCGGGCTCTTCCTCGGCGGCGCGCTTGCGGTCATGATCAAAAGCTGCGGCACGGCGGGCGGAACGGGCGTGCTCGCCTCCCTTGTCAACAAGAAGTGGAGAAATCTCAGCGTGAGCTGGCTCACGTCGGGATTCGACGCCTGCGTCGTGATCGCCTCCTTCTTCGTCTATAACCGCGGGGCGGGATTCACCGAGAAACTCACCCCCGTCCTGCTCGCGCTTGTGTCCCTCTTTGCGACGAGCAAGGTGTGCGAACTGATCTTGCAGGGATTCAAATCCGCATACCGCTTCGAGATCGTCACCAATCATGCCGCGGAGATCGCCGAGCAGATCATGAAGAGGACGCACCACGGCGTCACGGAAGTGTCCGGAATCGGAATGTATTCCCACACCGAACACAAAGTGCTCGTCTGCATCATCCGCAAGCGGCACATTGCGGAGATTCAGCGCATCATCCGCGAATATCCCGACACCTTCGCCTCGTTCACCGCCACTTCGGAAGTGTACGGAAGGTTCATCCGGTAAATCTCACTGCCGCGCCGCGCTTCCCCGCAAGGGAAGCGCGGCGCGGTTTTTTATGCCGCGGACGGCGGCGGGGCGGAAAAAATTCGGAAATATTTTCCGTTTCCCTATTGATATTTCCTCGGTTTTATCTTATAATATACGCGTACGGGAATGTACAATACCGCAAGACAGGGGGAAGTTTTATGGAGGAAAACACAAAACGGCTCATCGAGAGCGGAAAGACCGCGCTCGGAATCGAGTTCGGCTCCACGCGCATCAAGGCGGTGCTCGTGGACGAGAACAACGCGCCCATCGCTTCCGGCAGTCACGAATGGGAGAACCGTCATATCGGAAACATCTGGTCCTATTCGCTTGACGACATCTGGACGGGCGTCCGCCACTGCTATGCAGAAATGGCGGAGGACGTCAGGCGCAAGTACGGCGTCACGCTGACGACGATCGGGGCGATCGGATTCTCGGCGATGATGCACGGATATATGGTTTTCGATAAAAACGAGGAAATCCTCGTTCCGTTCCGCACCTGGCGGAACAATACCGCGGCGTATGCGGGGGACAGGCTCACCGAGCTCTTCGGCTATCATATCCCCGCGCGCTGGTCGATCGCGCATCTGTATCAGGCGATCCTCGACGGCGAGCCGCATGTCAAGGACATCGTATTCCAGACGACGCTCGAAGGGTATGTCCATTGGCAACTGACGGGCAAGAAGGTCATCGGGATCGGCGAGGCGAGCGGCATGTTCCCCGTGGATCCCAAGACGAGGCAGTACAACCCCGTCATGCTGAAAAAGTTCAACGATCTCGTGAAGGACAGAAATCTTCCCTTCCGCGTCGAGGACATTCTGCCGAAGATTTTGCTCGCGGGCGAGGATGCGGGGCGTCTCACCGAGAAGGGCGCGAAACTGCTCGACCCCACGGGGAATCTGAAAAGCGGAATCCCTCTCTGTCCGCCCGAAGGCGACGCGGGCACGGGCATGGTTGCGACAAACGCGATCAAGAAGCGCACGGGCAACGTCTCCGCGGGCACGTCCGTCTTTGCGATGATCGTGCTCGAAAAGGAGCTCTCGAAGGCGTATCCCGAGATCGACCTTGTCACAACGCCGGCGGGCGATCTCGTGGGCATGGTTCACTGCAACAACTGCACGTCCGATCTCAACGGCTGGGTAAATCTGTTCGGAGAATTTGCCTCCCTGCTCGGCGTGGAGATTCCCAAGTGGAAGCTCTACGACACGCTCTATTTCCATGCGGAGAAAGGGGACAAGGACTGCGGCGGACTGCTCTCTTATAACTATGTCTCGAATGAGCACGTCACCAACGTCGATCACGGCAGACCCCTCTTTGTGCGCAAGGCGGACAGCAACTTCAACCTTGCGAACTTCATGCGGTGCCATCTCTATTCCGCCTTCGGCGCGCTCAAAGTGGGGTGCGACATCATGCTGAAAGAGGAGGGCGTGAAGCTCGACCGCATCACGGGTCACGGCGGCTTGTTCAAGACCGAGCGCGTGGGACAGAGTTTTCTCGCCGCGGCGATCGGCGCTCCCGTCACCGTCATGAAGACGGCGGGCGAGGGCGGCGCGTGGGGCATGGCGATCCTCGCGAACTATCTCATCACGAAAAAAGAGGGCGAATCGCTCGAAACCTATCTCGACGAGCGCGTCTTTGCGGGACAGGAGGGCGTGACGATCGAGCCCGATCCCGCCGACGTCGCCGGATTCGAAACGTTCGGAAAGCGTTATGTCGAAGGACTTCCCATTGTGCGCGAAGCGGTGCACAGCCTCAAATAAATAAGGAGAAACGGTCATGTTGGAAGAATTGAAGGAAAGAGTATTGAAGGCGAATCTCGACCTTGTCAAAAACAAGCTCGTGCTCTTCACCTGGGGGAACGTGAGCGAGATCGACAGAAAGAGCAAGCTCATCGTCATCAAGCCCTCGGGCGTGTCGTACGACGAAATGACGGCGGACGATCTCGTCGTCGTCGATCTCGACGGCAAAGTCGTGGAGGGAAAACTGCGCCCCTCCTCGGATACGCCCACGCACATCGAATTTTACAAGGCGTTCCCGAACATCGGCGGCGTCACGCACACCCATTCCACGTTCGCGACGGCATGGGCGCAGGCGGGCAGGAGCATTCCCTTCTACGGGACGACCCACGCGGACTATTTTTACGGCGATATTCCGTGCGCGCGGTCGCTCACAAAGGAAGAGATCGAAGGAGATTACGAAAAGAACACGGGACTTGCGATCATCGAAAAGTTCCGTGAGGACTGCCTCAATCCGATCGAAGTGCCCGGTGTGCTCATCAAGAGCCACGGCGTGTTCGCCTTCGGCAAGGACGCGGACGGCTCCGTCTACAATGCGACGGTCATCGAGGAAGTCGCCAAGATGGCGTTCCTCACCGAGCAGATCAATCCGACCGTCACGCGCGCCGACCGCTTCATGATGGACAAACATTACCTTCGCAAGCACGGCAAGAACGCCTATTACGGGCAGAAGAAGTAAAGAGGTTGATTGATTCACGCATTGTTCACGCGTTTCTTTGCTCGCTGTGCTTCGAAAAGAAACGCCGTGAGGAAACCTTCCTTCTGCGAAAAGAAACGCTGCGAGGAAACCTTCCTTCTGCGAAAAGAAACGCTGCGAGGAAACCTTCCTTCTGCGAAAAGAAACGCTGTGCAAGGAACCGTCCTTACTGCGAAAAGAAACGCCGCGCAAG
>CANRGR010000062.1 GCA_947630245.1 uncultured Clostridia bacterium
CTCGGCATGGCGTTCGCACTGACAGGATGTGATTTTGGACACAAAGACAGCGGGAAAACGGATCCGTCTTTGGAGGATCCCGGAGAGCAGGGCAATCCTTCTGAACCTCATGAACATGTCTATGGCGAATGGCAGGAGGAAATTCCCGCGACGCATATGGCGGAGGGTATTGAGCGACAATACTGTGAGTGTGGCGACTATCTTGAGCGGAGCATTCCGAAGATTGAGGAGCATACATTCGGGGAATGGCAGGAACAGAGCCTTGCAAGTTGCACAAAGGATGGGATTATGGTGCGTTACTGTGAATGCGGCGCCGAAGAACAAGATGTGAATCCCGCATACGGACATGAGTTGCAATATGTCGAACCCATCGAAGCAACATGCACAACAACTGGTGTGATGGGATATTATCAGTGTTCTAAATGTAATAAAAAATATCCTGAAAATGATAAGTTTGCCGAAATCGAATTGTATGAATTATACGACATGTTTATTCCGGCACAAGGGCATGAGTTACAATATTATGAACGGAAAGATCCAACCTGCACGACCGAAGGATCAATGATGTACTTTCATTGCGTGAGGTGCAACAAAAATTTTGCCAATGGAGATCTATTTACCGAAAACGAATTGTATGAAACGACCATCCCTGCGCAAGGACATGAGTTGCAAAAGCATGACCGAAAAGAACCGACATGCCTAACTGACGGCTCGGTGGAATATTATCATTGTTCCCGATGCAACAAAAATTTTGCCGAAAATGATAAATCTGCCGTAAATGAACTGAATAATACTGTTGTCCCTGCACAGGGGCATGAGTTGCAAAAACATGACAGAGAAGACGCAACTTGTTTAACTGGCGGCGCGGTGGAGTACTATCATTGCACGAAATGCAATAAAAATTTCGCCGAAAATGATAAATTCTCTAAAGATGAATTATATGATATTTATTTCCCGGCGCAAGGGCATGAATTACAATATTGCGAACGGGAAGAGCCGACCTGCACGACTGATGGGTCAATAGAGCACTATCATTGTTCTAAATGTAATAAAAATTTTACAGGGGATTCCATATTTGAAACACGAGAACTTGAGGATTTGACGCTTCCCGCAACGCATTTCCGTTTTTCCGTGAAACAACCTTCGGGAATGGAGTACATCGTAGTGGGATTGATCGAAACCTGTACTCACACAAGCCTTGAAATTCCGGAAACCTATAATGGCATTCAAATCACTGAGATTGGGTATAGAGCATTCGCAAATCACGAAAAATTAACTTCTATCGTGATGCCAAACAGCATAACTTTTATCGGTGAGGAGGCATTTTTCGGTTGTAGCGGATTGATCGGAGAGTTGAAGATTCCGGAAAGCGTAACCGAGATCGCTCATCGAGCGTTTTCTCAATGCTCGGGATTTACGAAACTCACATTCGGCGAGCATTCTGCTTTGACGGTGATTAGAGATAGTGTATTCAATCAATGCAAGGGATTGACGGGGGAGCTTAAGATTCCGAATGGCGTAACTCATATAGGGCAAGCATCATTTGGGAATTGTGCGGGGTTGACTGGTGAGCTGAAGATTCCAGACAGCATGATTTACATTGGGCAAAGTACTTTTTATAAATGTGTAGGGTTGACGGGTGAATTGAAGATTCCGAACGGTGTGACTTACATTGGCGACGAAGCTTTTTTCGGGTGCTCGGGATTTACAAAACTAACGTTTGGGGAGCAGTCTGCTCTGACGGCGATTGAAGACGGTCTGTTCAGCGGTTGCAGTGGATTAAAGGGGAATTTGAGATTACCCGATGGTATCACTTCAATTGGCAATCATGCTTTTTACGATTGTAGCGGGCTGACGGGTGAATTGGTGATTCCGGATGGCGTCATTGAAATCAAAGAATTTGCTTTCAGTAGGTGTATCGGTTTCACGAGCACGTTAAAAATTTCGGATAGCGTCAGGTCGATTGGGGAGAGAGCATTCAAAGATTGTAACGGATTGACGGGCGAACTGAAAATTCCGGAGAATATTACATCGATTGAGGATGAGACGTTCTATGGCTGTTGCGGATTCAATTCGGTTATCATTCCCGATGGATTGATGCGGATAGGTTATGGAGCGTTTATGGGGTGCTGTGGGATCACGGGAGAGTTAAAGATTCCTGATGGAGTGACCTACATCGGATCGAGAGCCTTTTCTGAATGTAGCGGGCTGAATGGAGTGCTAAGGCTTCCAAGTGGTTTGACATCAATTGAAGGAGATACATTTTCTTATTGTAGTGGATTGACATCAGTCATTATTCCCAAAGGAATTACCAAAATATGGGCTGGCGCTTTTTTCGACTGCAATGGATTGACGGGTGAGCTGAAAATTCCGGATGGTGTGACGGAAATCCAACAGGGGGTCTTTCATGGGTGTAGCGGGTTAGAGTCTATTACCATTCCTTCGAGTTTGAAGGCTATTGGCGTTCAGGCATTTCCGGGGTGCGAAGGACTGAAAGCAGTACATATCACCGATCTTGAAGCGTGGTTCAGAATCGAATTTGGAGATCATTTCTCCAATCCGCTTTCTTATGCGAAGCATTTATTTATAGATGGAAGAGAGATTACCAAGTTGGAAATTCCGGAAAGCTTGACCGAAATCGGAAACTATGTGTTCTGCGGCTGTTGCGGATTGACGGGTGAGTTAAAGATTCCGAATGGTGTCACTTCGATCGGAGCGCAAGCATTCTCTTATTGCAACGGGCTAACTGCAATTGAGCTTCCAAGCAGTTTGATTTCAATCGGTGTGCAGGCATTCTATGGCTGTACGGGATTAATGTGCAAGTTGGAAATTCCGGGAGGTGTTACCGAAATTGGATATGGGGCTTTTTGGGGTTGTAGCGGGTTGACAGGTGAGCTGAACATTCCGGAGGGCGTGACGGAAATCGGAGAGACGACATTTGCAGATTGCAAGGGATTAACTGGCACATTGAGAATACCGTATGGCGTTTCAGTGATTGGGGAGGCGGCATTTAATGGTTGTAGCGGGCTGACGGGTGATTTGATTATCCCGAACAGTGTGGAATCAATCGGATATGGGGCGTTTGCGGGGTGTGGATTGAGCTCTGTAATCATTCCCGCAGGCGTGATCTCAATCGGGGAAGAGGCGTTTGGAAGTTGCGACAGAATGGAGTCGATTACGGTTGCGGCAAATAATCAAAATTATAGTAGCCAAGATGGCATTCTATATGACAAAGATCAAACAAGAATGTTGCAGATCCCCAAAAAGATCAAGGGATTCATCAATATTCCGGACGGGATCACTTCCATCGGGGATGATGCGTTCGAATATCATTTTGAATTGAAGGGCGTGAAATTCGGAGAAGATAGTCGGTTGACCTCTATTGGAGATCATGCGTTTACGAATTGCTATGAGTTGCTTTCCATTAACTTTCCCAAAGGAGTCATTTCAATCGGGGATTATGCGTTTTCGTCTTGTTATAATTTGGGTCCCATTAACCTTCCCGAAGGCATCACTTCAATCGGGGATTATGCGTTTTCGTCTTGTTATCCCATTGATGGTGAATTGAATTTTCCGAGCAGTATGATATCAATTGGGAGATATGCTTTCGGAGGATGCAATTTGACCATGATTACCATTCCTGCAAGCGTGATTTCAATTGGAGAAGGTGCTTTTTCGGGCAACAATGCTGAATTGATTATATCAATTGCCGATGGAAATGAAAATTACTATATGGATTCGAATTGTCTTATTGAAAAAGAAAGTATGAAGTTGTTATGGGGAAATAACCATAGCGTTGTCCCCGACAATGTAACTGCGATCGGAGGGGCAGCATTCCTCTACTGCGATGGGCTCAAAGCGGTTGAACTTCCCGAAAGTGTGAAATCCATCGGAGAAGACGCATTCTGCGGTTGTGGAGCTCTGCAATCCATTACGATTCCGAATGGCGTAGAATCAATCGGAGATTGGGCGTTTCACGGTTGCAGGGGTCTGCAATCTATTACGATTCCGAATGGCGTGAAATCAATTGGAGATTCGACGTTTTTCGATTGTGAAGGGCTAAAGAAAGTGATTATTTCGGACAGCGTGACTTCAATCGGAGCCCGCGCCTTTTCTGCATGTCCGAACTTGAAAGAATTTTATTACACGGGTACCTTTGAGCAATGGGCGGAGATTAAGATTGACCGGAATTTAGATGAGGTATACGGCAACGCAATCCTTACCGAAACGATCTATTATTTCAGCGAAGAGGCGCCGACGTCCGAGCAGTGGACAAAGAGCGACAATTGGTGGCATTACGATACCAAAAAACAACCGATGATTTGGGAGAAAGAGGATTAAAACATATTGAACGCGGCGCGTGCAAAATTGCACGCGCCGCGCCACATTCCTGTTCCGTTTCGACATTGTGATGCCGATGATCTCCTTACTTATCGAAGTTGACGACTTTGGCAAAGTCGGGTTTGAGGGACGCGCCGCCGATGAGCCCGCCGTCGATTTCGGGCTGCGCCATGAGCCCTTTCGCGTTCTGTGCGTTCATCGAGCCGCCGTATTGGATGCGGACTTTCTCCGCGCAGACGGGACAGAACACTTCCGCGAGCTTCTTTCTGATATAGCCGATCGTCTCGTTTGCCTGTTCGTCCGTTGCGGTCTTGCCCGTGCCGATCGCCCAGATCGGCTCGTAGGCGATGACGATCTTCGAAATATCGTCGATCCCTTTGAATCCTTCGAGAATCTGCTTGTCGAGGACTTGTTCGGTCTTGCCCGTTTCGCGCTCTTCGAGCGTTTCGCCGATGCAGACGATGGGGGTGAGCCCCGCCGCGAGCGCCGCAAGCATGCGCTTGTTGACCGTCTCGTCCGTCTCGCCGAAATACTGTCTCCTCTCGCTATGCCCGATGATGACGTATTCGACGCCGTATTCTTTGAGCATGTTTGCCGAGATTTCGCCCGTGTAGGCGCCTTTCTCCGCAAAATGGACGTTCTGCGCGCCGAGCTTGATGTTGCTGCCCTTGATCGCCGCGGCGATTGCGGGGATGTCGATTGCGGGGACGCAGACGACGACTTCGCAGTTTGCATCCTTCACAAGCGGTTTCAAGGTCTCCACGAGCGCGACGCCCTCGGAGGCGGTGTTGTTCATTTTCCAGTTTCCTGCAATGATGGGTGTTCTCATTTTTGTTATCCTTATTCGATTTTTTACGATATATCATGCGGCGAACGCTTGGTGTCTGAGCAAGGCAGACCGCGGGCGGGCGATAACGCTGCATGAAATCCGGGAATTTACCCCTCACGGAAAAAGATTTTGCGTGGCGAAAGATTTTTCGTGAATTTGCCCCTCACGGAAAAAGATTTTGCGCAGCAAAAGATTTTTCGTGAAGTTACTTCTCGTTCAAGCATGCAATGCCGGGCAGAGTCTTTCCTTCGAAGAGTTCGAGGGAAGCGCCGCCGCCCGTCGAGATGTGCGTGATCTTGTCGGCAAACCCGAGCTGGGTGCAAGCCGCCGCGCTGTCGCCGCCGCCGACGATCGTCGTTGCGCCCTGCGCCTCCGCGAGCGCTTCTGCGACCGCGATCGTGCCCTTTGCGAGGGTGGGGTTCTCGAACACGCCCATAGGACCGTTCCAGATGACCGTTTTCGCCGTCTTGACCTTCTCTGCATACAGCGTTCTCGTCTCTTCGCCGATGTCGAGTCCCATCATATCTGCGGGAATCGCATGGGAGGAGACCGTTTTCACTTCGATGGGAGCGTCGATGGGATCGGGGAACGCCTTTGCGATCACGGTATCCACGGGAAGAAGCAATTCCTTGCCCGCCGCCTTTGCCTTCTCGATCATTTCCTTGCAGTAGCCGAGCTTTTCTTCGTCGACAAGGGACGTGCCGATCTCATATCCCTGCGCTTTGAGGAAGGTGTAAGCCATTCCGCCGCCGATGATGAGCGTGTCGCATTTTTCGAGCAGGTTGGAGATGACGCCGAGTTTATCCGCCACTTTCGCCCCGCCGAGGATCGCCACGAAGGGATGAACGGGATGTTCGAGGGAGTCCGCCATGACGGAGAGCTCCTTTTCGATGAGGAAGCCGCAGACGGCGGTCTTTACGAGACCGTATTCCACGATCGCCGCGGTGGAGGCGTGCGAGCGGTGCGCCGTGCCGAAGGCGTCGTTGACGTAGATGTCGCAGAATGCGGCGAGTTTTTTGCAGAATTCGAGGTCTTTCTTCTCCTCTTCCCAGTGGAAGCGGAGATTTTCGAGGAGGACGCATTCGCCTTCTTTGAGCGCCGCGACCTTTGCGCAGGCGTCGGGACCGACGACGTCGGAGGCGAACGTTACCTTATTCCCGAGCAGTTCGTTGAGCCGCTTTGCAACGGGCGCGAGCGTGAGTTTCTTGGGCTCGTCCTTCTTCGCCTTTTCGATCACGGCCTCCGCCGTGGTCTCGCCCTTTTCGATCTTTGCCTTGTCCTTTTTGTTCAGCTTCACTTCATCGGAAAAGATGGAGTGGGGCTTGCCCATGTGCGAACAGAGGACAACCTTCGCGCCGTGCTCCATGAGATATTTGATGGTGGGAAGCGCGCCGAGGATTCTGTTTTCGTCGGTGATTGCGCCGTCCTTCATGGGGACGTTGAAGTCGCAACGGACGAGAACCCGTTTGCCCTTCCAGTCTTTGACATCCTTTACGGTCATTTTGTTCATAAATAACGATACTCCTTCCGAAAAAATTTTGGAAAATTTTTCCTTGAATATCATAAAACTTTTTGGGGGGTTTGTCAATACTTTGCGGGAAAAACGCGCGGCAAATTTTTTTTACGGGTATGCGGAAATATGCAAAAAAAGATGTGTGAAACGTTTGACAAATATGGTCCGATCTGTTAAAATATAATTCGTTCGCCGACGCGGCGTGTTTTTTTGCGCGCAAAAACGGACATCATATCGCTTCTTCGAATTGCGCGGCAATTCCGAGAATATTCCGAAATACTTCAAGGAGGTAAGCAAAATGCCAACGATCAATCAGCTCATCAAGAACGGCAGAGAGAGAGAAGCTTTCAAGTCCAAGTGCCCGATTCTGGATCAATGTCCCCAGAAGCGCGGCGTTTGCCTGCAAGTCACCACAACTTCTCCCAAGAAGCCCAATTCCGCTCTGAGAAAGATCGCGAGGGTGAGACTCACCAACAAGCAGGAAGGTACGGTGTACATTCCCGGCGAGGGTCACAACCTGCAAGAGCACAGCTCCGTGCTCATCCGCGGCGGAAGAGTCAAGGATCTGCCCGGCGTGCGGTACCACATCATCCGCGGTGCGCTCGACACGGCAGGCGTTGCAAAACGCAAGCAGGCACGCAGCAAATACGGCGCAAAGATGCCCAAATAAGGGCGGGTAAGTTTCGCTGTTTTGCGGCAAAAGAACCAAAATCCTATTATTTCGGAATATTCATTAGCCCGAAAATGGTAGGCAGTATTCCCAACTGAAAGGGGAGAAGATTCGCTACCGCATTGGCGGCAAGTGAAAGCAGACTGAGGGCGCATTGCCCTTGCGGCGGAGCCGCAAAAAAAATTCAAGGAGGATATCAAAATGCCGAGAAGAGGCAGAATTCCCAAGAGAGACGTTCTTCCGGATCCCGTCTACGGGAGCAAGGTCGTCACCAAGCTCATCAACCAGATCATGCTTGACGGCGAGAAGAGCGTCGCGCAGAAGATCGTCTATGACGCCTTCACGCAGATGGGTGAAAAATTGAACATGGATCCGATGGAGATCTTCAAACAGGCGCTTGCGAACGTGACGCCCGTCGTCGAAGTCAAGGCGAGGAGAGTCGGCGGTGCAAACTATCAGGTCCCCATTGAAATCAGACCCGAGCGTCGCCAGACGCTTGCAATCCGTTGGCTCGTCAACAGCACGAGAAAGAGAAGCGAGCGCGAGATGAGCAAGAAGCTCGCGGCGGAGCTCATGGACGCCTACAACAATACCGGCGCTACCGTAAAGAAGAAGGAAGATACGCACAGAATGGCGGAAGCGAACAAGGCGTTTGCCCATTTCAGATTCTGAGTTAGGAGTTAACGGAAAAACATGCCCAGAGAATACGATTTGGCACATACGAGAAACTTCGGGATCATGGCGCACATCGATGCCGGAAAGACGACGACGACGGAGCGCATCCTGTTCTATACGGGAAAGACGCACAAGCTCGGCGAGGTCCACGAAGGCGCTGCGACTATGGACTGGATGGTTCAGGAACAGGAGCGCGGAATTACGATCACTTCCGCGGCGACGACCTGCATCTGGAAAGGTCATCGTTTTAATATCATTGATACCCCCGGGCACGTCGACTTCACGGTCGAAGTCGAGCGTTCCCTTCGCGTGCTGGACGGCGCGGTCGCAACCTTCTGTGCAAAAGGCGGCGTCGAGCCCCAGTCGGAGACGGTCTGGCGTCAGGCGGACAAGTACAAGGTCCCCCGCATCGCCTACGTCAACAAGATGGACATCAACGGAGCGGACTTCTTCCGCGTGGAGAAGATGATCCGCGAACGGCTCGGGGCGAATCCCGTGCCGGTCGAACTGCCCATCGGGAAGGAAATGAACTTCCGCGGCATTGTGGATCTCATCAAGATGGAGGCAGAAGTCTATTACGACGACCTCGGCAAGGATTTCCGCAAGGAGCCGATCCCTGCGGACATGATGGATCTTGCAAAGGAATACCGCAAAAAACTTGTGGAGGAGGCCGCTCTCGCGGAAGAGGAACTCATGGACAAGTTCCTCGAAGAGGAGGATCTCTCCGAAGAGGAGATCATCCGCGGACTTCGCGAGCGCTGTCTGACAACCGACGCGATCCCCATGCTCTGCGGTTCTTCCTATAAGAACAAGGGCGTGCAGTTCCTGCTCGACGCCGTCATCAACTTCCTGCCGAGCCCAGTCGACGTGGATCACGTCAAGGGTACCAATCCCGAAACGGGCGAAGAGGAAGAGAGAAAGACTTCGGACGAAGAACCCTTCGCAGGGCTCGCCTTCAAGATCGCGACCGATCCCTTCGTCGGAACCCTCGCGTACTTCCGTTGTTATTCGGGCGTCCTCGAATCTGGATCTTACGTCTACAATTCCACGAAGGACAAGAAAGAGCGCGTAGGGCGGCTCGTGCAGATGCACGCTAACGAGCGCAGGGATATCGAGCGCGTTTACTCGGGCGACATCTGTGCGATCGTCGGGCTCAAAAACACGACGACGGGCGATACGCTCTGCGACGAAAAGCATCCGATCGTCCTCGAAAAGATGGAGTTCCCCGAACCCGTCATCCAGCTCTCTTTGGAGCCCAAGACGAAGGCAGGTCAGGAAAAGATGACGCTCGCGCTCATCAAGCTCGCGGAAGAGGATCCCACGTTCAAGACCTACACCGATCAGGAGACGGGTCAGACGATCATCGCCGGCATGGGCGAGTTGCACCTCGACATCATCGTCGACAGATTGCTCCGCGAATTCCATGTCGAGGCGAATGTCGGCGCGCCGCAGGTCGCATACCGCGAGACCTTCAAAAAGGCGGTCGAAGCGGAAGGGCTCTACAAGCGGCAGTCGGGCGGCAAGGGACAGTACGGTCACTGCAAAATCCGTCTCATTCCGCAGGAACCCGGCGCGGGCTATGCGTTTGAGGATCTCACGGTCGGCGGCTCCATTCCCAAAGAATATATCCCCGCGGTCGACAAGGGGATACAGGAGGCGGCGGAGAACGGCTTCCTCGCGGGATACGAAGTCGTGGACTTCAAAGTGGAAGTGTACGACGGTAGTTTCCACGAAGTCGACTCTTCGGAAATGGCGTTCAAGATCGCAGGTTCGATGGCGTTCAAAAACGGCATGGAGAAGGCGCAGCCCGTTCTGCTCGAACCCATCATGAAGGTGGAGATCGTCACCCCCGAAGACTACTTCGGCGATCTCATGGGCAACATTTCGGGACGCCGCGGAAACATCTGCGGCACGGACGACCGCGGCGGCGCGAAGGTCATCGACGCGGAAGTGCCCCTCTCCGAAATGTTCGGCTATGCGACCGATCTCCGTTCGCGGACGCAGGGCAGAGGACAGTTCACGATGCAGTTCGATCACTATTCCGAAGTGCCCAAGAGCCTGTCCGAAAAAATCATGACAAATCGCGCAAAGTAAGTCCGTTTTTTGCGCATCATACGGAAAACTCGGAAATTTTCGCAAAAATATCAAGCAAAGTTCTTGCAAAAAATTTCCATATCGGTTATAATGATTCCGATAAGCATGTTCAGCTTCATATCAGGAAATGATAGATAGCTGCGATTCCTCCCGGCAGGGCGGAAGAAGTTATCAAAATAATAAAAAATTCGGAGGAACACTCAAAATGGCAAAGGTAAAATTCGACAGAAGCAAGCCGCATGTCAACATCGGCACGATCGGGCACGTTGACCACGGCAAGACCACTTTGACCGCAGCTATCACTATGGTTATGGCATGCAAAGGTCAGGCGCAGAAGATGCGTTACGACGAGATCGACAAGGCTCCCGAGGAGAAGGCTCGTGGTATCACAATCAACACTGCGCACGTTGAGTACGAGACGGACAAGCGTCACTATGCGCATGTCGACTGCCCCGGTCACGCAGACTATGTCAAGAACATGATCACCGGCGCGGCGCAGATGGATGGCGCAATCCTTGTCGTCGCTGCAACCGACGGTCCCATGCCCCAGACCCGTGAGCACATCCTGCTCGCCCGTCAGGTCGGCGTGCCCTATATCATCGTATTCCTGAACAAGGTCGACCAGATGGACGACCCCGAACTTCTCGACCTCGTCGAGATGGAGATCAGAGAGCTGCTCTCTTCCTATGATTTCCCGGGCGACGACATCCCGATCATCAAGGGTTCCGCTCTGAAAGCACTTGAAAAGGCGACCAGCGGTTGCTCCGACGCAGAGATCCTCGCGGCTCCCGAATGCCAGTGCATTCTCGAACTCATGGACGCTGTCGACAGCTATATCCCCACTCCTCAGAGAGACGACCAGAAGCCTTTCCTTCTTCCCGTCGAGGACGTGTTCACGATCTCCGGCCGCGGCACGGTCGCAACCGGCAGAGTCGAGAGAGGCGTTGCGCGCGTGAACGATCCCGCAGAGATCGTCGGGCTCATCGAGAAACCCCGTTCGACCGTCATCACCGGGCTTGAAATGTTCCACAAGCTCCTCGACAGCGCTCAGGCGGGCGACAACGTCGGCGCACTGCTCCGCGGTATCGCGCGTACGGAAATCGAAAAGGGACAGGTTATCGCAAAACCCGGTTCGGTTCCCACCGCGATGAAGTTCGAGGCTCAGGTCTACGTCCTCACGAAGGACGAGGGCGGCCGTCACACCGCATTCTTCAACCACTACCGTCCCCAGTTCTTCATCAGAACGACGGACGTTACGGGCTCCATCGAACTCCCCGCAGGCGTTGAGATGGTTATGCCCGGCGACCATGTCACCTTGACCGTCGAGCTCATCAAGCCCGTCGCAATCGAGGAAGGTCTCCGTTTCGCAATCCGTGAGGGCGGCAGAACGGTCGGCTCTGGCGCGGTCTCCAAGATTTTGAAGGCGTAAAAGAAAATCCGAGAAACACGGCTCCCTGCGGGCCGTGTTTTTTCGTGCAGTCGCCCGCCCGCGCAGAATGCGCGGGCGGGCGAAGTTTTGCCGAAGGCGGAAGGGGCGCTAAAAATCGCGCGCGTTGCGCATACTTGTTGCAT
>CANRGR010000063.1 GCA_947630245.1 uncultured Clostridia bacterium
GAGAAAACCGCTATTCCACCTTCCGCAACACGGCGCAGGCGGACAAGGACGTGAATTTCATCACCGATTTCAAGAGCGCATACTATCTCCGTCTGACGGTCACCGACAAAACGGGCGTGCTCTCCAAGATCACGGCGATCTTCGGAAGGTACAATATCTCCATTCTCGAAATGATCCAGCGCGAACATGCGGACAGTGAGACGGCGACGCTCGTAATCGTCACCCATGAGACGCATGAACTTGCCGTGCGGAAGGCGGTCTCGCGAATCGACGCGCTCGATGTTGCGAAGGTCGATTCCGTACTTCGGGTGGTATCGTAAAGCAAAACGGCGGGGCAGGCGCCCCGCCTTTTTTTCCATGAAGAAAGCATTTATTTTGGTCAACGCCTATACCGAATCGGAACACGAACTCAACCAGCCGCGGCGCCTGAAAGAGGAGTTGGAACGGCTCGGCGTATCGGTTCGCATCGTCCGCAACTCGCCGTCCGCGCTCAAAGAAGAGGGCGATTTCTGCGTCTTTCTCGACAAGGACCGCTATGCGGCGCGCGCGATAGAATCTCGCATGCGCCTCTTTAACCGCGCACAGCCGATTGAGATCTGCGACGACAAGATGCTCACCTATCTTTCGCTCGACGGCATTCCGATGCCCGAGACGGTGCCATCGCTTCTCTGCTATACGCCGTCCCGCCCGTTTTCTCGCGCCCCGCTTGACGAGGCGGAAGCGCGCTTCGGGTATCCGATCGTCGTCAAGGAGTGCCACGGTTCACTGGGGGCTCAGGTATATCTTGCCAAAGACCGCGCCGCGCTCGAATCGCTTGCGGAGCGTCTGAAATGCGTCCCGCACCTCTATCAGAAGTTTATCGCCGAAAGCGCCGGCATGGACCTTCGGGTGATCGTGATCGGCGGAAGGGCGGTCGCCGCGATGAAGCGGGTCTCCGAAACCGATTTCCGCTCCAATGCGGAGCTCGGCGGAAGGGGAGAGAAAACCGATCCCGATCCCGCCGCGAAGTCCCTCTGCGAGACGGTGGCGCGTCGGCTCGGACTCGACTATTGCGGCATCGATCTCCTGTTCGGGAAGGACGGATACCTTGTCTGCGAAGTCAATTCCAACGCCTTTTTCAAGACGATCGAGCGGGTGACTACCATCAACGTCGCCCAAAAATATGCGGAGCATATTTATCGCGAAATCTACAAAAACGCTTGATTTTGCCTCGTCACATCTCGATTTTTGGCAGTTAGCATAGTATTATGTCAGACATAATAACGAAAAATCCCCGCATTTTGCGGGGATCGTTCTATATTTTGGGGAATTTTATCCGACGATAAGATTCACCAATCTCCCGGGGACGACAATACATTTCTTGACGGAGAGGGTTCCGATCTTTGCCTGAACGTCCGGGATTTCGATCACGGCAGATTGGATTTCCTCGTTGCTCAATCCGTTTTCGATCATGGTTTTGCAGACGATCTTGCTGTTGATCTGCACCGCATACTCCGTCTCATCGAGCACGAGCGCGTTGGGATCTTCTTTGGGGAAGGGCTGGTCAAAGACCGATCCCTTTCCGCCGAGCTTCTCCCAGAGCTCTTCCGCAAAATGCGGTGCGCAGGGCGCCATGAGGAGAAGGAGATCCTTTGCGGCGTTTTTCAGAAGCGTGAAGTTCTTTTGTGCGAGTGCGTCGTACTTGTAAATCGCGTTGGTCAGCTCCATGAGCCTTGCGACCGCGGTATTGAAGGAGAACGCCTCCATGTCGCGTGCGATCCGCCCGATGGCAAAGTGCCGCGCATAGTTGAGTTTCTTTTCCTCGGCGCCGAGCAGTTCTCCGCCCGTCGGGTAGTCCTTTACTTTCAGAATGATCTTTTCGACGCGGTCCATAAATCTCGCGATCGCCTTGATTCCGTCGTCGTTCCACGGTCCGCCTTCTGTATAGGAGAAGCCGAACATCAAATAGAGGCGGAAGGCGTCCGCGCCGTATTCCTGCACATATTCGTCGGGGGAGACGATGTTCCCGTGCGACTTGGACATCCGGTTCCCGTCCGGTCCCAAAATCACGCCCTGATGTACGAGACGTTTGAAGGGCTCGTCGAAGTCGAGATATCCCATATCCCGCAGCGCCTTTGTGAGGAAACGGGCATAGAGCAGGTGCATGCAGGCGTGCTCGGCGCCGCCGACATAGACGTCGACGGGCAGAAGTTCGTCCACGGCGTCGCGGTCGAAGGGCTCGCGGTCGTTCTCGGGATCGGCATAGCGGAGATAGTACCAGCTCGAACAGACGAACGTGTCGAGGGTGTCGGGATCGCGCGTTGCCTCGCCGCCGCACTGCGGGCAGGTCGTATGCATGAATTTTTCGTGTTTCGCAAGCGGGGACTTCCCGTCGGGACGGAATTCGACATCATAGGGAAGGCGGACGGGCAATTCCTTTTCGGGAACGGGCACCGCGCCGCAGGTGGGACAGTGAATGACCGGGATGGGCGCGCCCCAATAGCGTTGGCGGGATACGAGCCAATCGCGCAGACGGTAATTCACCTTTTTTCCGCCCTTGCCGAGCTTTGCGATATAGTTGGCGATCTCCGCGCGCGCCTCCTCACCGTATAGCCCGTCGAAATTCAGGGAGCCGACGACGATTCCGTCGTCGCAGAAGGGGAGTTCGGTTTTCCCGTCGCGGTTTTCGATCACTTTTATGATCGGAAGGTGGTATTTGGTCGCAAACGCAAAGTCGCGTTCGTCGTGCGCGGGGACTGCCATGACCGCTCCCGTTCCGTAGGAATAGAGAACGTAGTCGGCAAGGTAGATCGGAACGCGCTTTCCGCTCACGGGGTTGATGCAGTATGCGCCCGTGAACACGCCCGTCTTTTCGCGGGTCGTGGAGAGACGGTCGATCTCGTTTGCCTTCGCCGTCTCCTCGATGTATGCCTCCACTTCCGCGCGGTGTTCGCTTGTCGTGATCTTGCGCGCAAGGGGATGTTCGGGCGCGAGCACGACATAACTGACGCCGAACACGGTGTCGCAGCGGGTCGTGAATACGCGGAACTTATCTCCCGATTCGCATTCGAATTCGATTTCGCAGCCCGTGGATTTTCCGATCCAATTCCGCTGCATTGTCTTTGTCTTTTCGGGCCAATCGAGCGTTTCGAGCCCGCTCAAAAGTTCCTCCGCATAGTCCGTGATCTTAAAGAACCACTGCGTGAGATTTTTTCTGACGACGACGCTGTCGCAGCGCTCGCATTTGCCGTCTACGACCTGCTCGTTCGCGAGCACGGTGTTGCAGGAGGGGCACCAGTTGACGGGCGCCTCCTTGCGGTAGGCAAGTCCCTTTTTATAGAGTTGGAGGAACATCCACTGCGTCCACTTATAGTAATCTTCCTCGCATGTCTTGATCTCCGCAGACCAATCGAACATGGCTCCCATCGCGCGGAGCTGTTTTTCCATTGTGGCGATGTTCTGTTCCGTGGAATCTTTGGGATGAACTCCCGTCTTGATCGCGTAATTCTCGGCGGGCAGACCGAAGGCGTCGAAGCCCATCGGCTGAAAGACATTGTAGCCCTGCATGCGCTTGAAGCGCGCGTAGGAATCGGCGGGGCCGTAGTTGTACCAATGTCCGATATGCAGTTTTGCGCCCGAGGGATAGGAAAACATTTCGAGCACATACAGCTTCGGCTTGCTGCTCTTGGGATCGAAATGGTTGAATTTGGATTTCTCCCATCTCGCCTGCCATTTTCGTTCCACATCTTTCATTTCCATATAAAAAAATGACCTCTGTCTGAATGCTGTTATATATTTTACTATACTCGGATGGAAAAGTCAAGCAAAAGCTCCGTATTTAGGGGATTTCCCGTCGAATCCCCCAAAATATACGAAAGCGGAAGGGGAAATCCACTTCCGCTCCCGTCCTTATGCCGGGTTGATTGATAGTTTCGGCGGCATTTTTTCGGACATAGATAGTATGCGCCGTTTTTCGTCTTTTACGCTCTTTTCATTTGGCGCGCCTGCGAAGAAGAAATCCGCAGAGCGAGAAGGCGCAGAAGGCGACGATGTCCGCCGCAACGATGGTGGAGCCGGTCGGCGTACCGAGCCAGAGCGAAAAGAGCATGCCGCAAAGGGTACACACGACCGAGACGATGACCGCGCAGATCACGACGCGGAGGAAACTCTTGAAGATCCGCATCGCGGAGAGCGCGGGAAAGATGACGAGCGCGGAGATCAGAAGGGAGCCGACGAGATTCATCGCGATGACGATGATGATCGCGATGACGACCGCGATGAGCAGGTTGTACATTCCCGTCTTGACGCCCGTCGCCTTTGCGAAGGTTTCGTCGAAGGTGATCGCAAAGAGTTTGTTGTAGAAAAGCACAAAGAGGACGATCACGATCACGGACATCGCGACGCACAGCCAGAGATCGAATTGGGTGAGCGTGAGAATACTCGTCGCGCCGAAGAGGGTGGCGCAGACGTCCCCCGTGAGATTGCTCGACTGCGACAGATTATAGATGAGATAGCCGAGCGCGAGGGCGGAGACGGAGATCATCGCGAGCGCGGCGTCCCCGCCGACCTTTGCCTTCCGTCCGCTCGTGCACAGGAGCAGAACCGCCGCGAGCACGGTGACGGGCAGGGTAATATACGTTTCGTTCGTGAGCCCCGCAACCGCCGCAACCGCCATTGCCCCGAACGCGACGTGGGAGAGCCCGTCGCCGATGAAGGACAGCCGCTTTAAGACGAGCGTCACGCCGAGAAGGGAGGAGCAGACGGCGATCAGAATGCTCACGATGATCGCATACCATACGAAGGGGTATTCGAAGAATTGAAGAAATTCGGAAAAACTCATGACTGCAAGCATTGGACGCCTCCCGCGGAAAAAAGTTTTCCGATCTCGCTTTCGCGGTACTCGCCGATCGTTCCGAAGAACGCGCTCCCGTGCAGAACATGCAGAACATGGCTGGCATAGGCGAGCACGGCGGCGATGTCGTGCGAGACCATGATGATTGTAATCCCGTCCTCCCTGTTGAGGCGGAGAATGAGATCGTACATCTCCTGCGTCACCTTCGGATCGAGCCCCGCGACGGGTTCGTCGAGAAGGAGCAGGTTCCCCGTCGCGCAGAGCGCGCGGGCGAGAAGGACGCGCTGTTGCTGTCCGCCCGAAAGTTCGCGGTAACAGCGTTTCCGAAGCCCGGCAATTCCGAGCCGCTCCATCTGTTCCGCGGCGCGCTGCCGCTCCGCGTGAGAGTAGAAGGGGCGCAGACCGCTCTTTGCGAGAAAGCCGGAGCGGACGATCTCTTCGACGGTCGCGGGGAAGTCGCGTTGGACGGGGGTCTGCTGGGGCAGGTAGCCGATGACGCCGCCTGTGAGCGCGCCGCTCTTTTCGATCTTTCCCGAGATCGGTTGCTGTAAGCCGAGCAATGTCTTGACAAGCGTGGATTTCCCGCTGCCGTTTTCCCCGACGATGCAGAGATAATCCCCCTCGGAGACCGTGAAGGACACATGTTCGGCGACGGGTTTTCCCTCATAGCCGAGGGTAAGGTCGGTGCAAGTGATCAATTCCATACGCATCACCTCAATTCAACGCGGTCGCAAGCGCTTCGAGATTGTCGCGCATGAGCGTGTAATAGTTGACGCCTGCGTCCATCTGCTGTTTCGTCACCGATTGAATGGAATTCATTTCGAGGATCGTCTGATCCTTTGTGCGGCTGTTGGCGATGATCTGGTTTGCGATCTTTCGGTCGGATCCTTCGAGGACCAGCACATAGGGAAGGGCGTTGGAGTCGACGGCGTCGATCAGATTTTTGATCGTGGAGAGGCTCGCCTCCGTCTCGCCCGAACAGCCCGAGAACGCGGCATAATAGGTGAGCCCGTAGTCCTCGGCGAGATAGCGGAAGGGGAAGCGATCCGCAAACAGAACGGTCTTGCGGACGGCGGAGGAGACGGTCTCGGCGTATTCCCGTTCGAGCGCTTCGAGCTTGGTAAGGTATGCGGACAGATTTCCGTCAATTCCTTCCGCCGCGGCGGGCGCCGCCGCTTTGAGCGCCTCCGCAATCGCCCTGCACAGCGTCCCGGCGTTTTTGAGGGAGAGCCAGACATGCTCGTCGAGTTCCCGCTCGTCCCCGTGTTCATGATCCTCTTCCGCGCCCGGCACATCCTCCTCTTCGAGTGCGGAGATCTTGTCGAGCAGTTTTACGACGTTCGGCGCGGGATTCGCGTCGCGGAGCGCGTCCTCGACCCATTGATCGGATTCGCCGCCGACATAGACGAGCACATCGCAGTTCTTGATTTTGAGGATATCCGAAGCGGACGCCTGGTAGCTGTGAAGATCCACGCCGGAATCCTGAATGATCGTGAGATCGATGCCGTCCTCGCCCGCCGTGAGCTCCCGAACCCAATCGTACTGCGGAAAGATCGTGCAGACGACGTCGAGCGACTCGCTCTGTTCGGCGCCGCAGCCCGCGTTTGCGCAGAGCGCAAGCAGGCACGCGCCGAGGGCGAATGCGGATAATGATTTTTTCATGGCGCGCCTCCTCACCGCGCGGAGCGGATCGCCTTGCGTTTCTTTTCGAGCTTTGCGAACATGACGACGGAGAAAATGTTCCCGCCGAGCATGAGCACGGAGAGCAGGAAGGGCCAGAGAACGTCGCTTCCCATCGTACAGGCGGGATTCTCCCCGCAGTATTTGACGAACATCACGTCAAAGATCTGCGCCGCAACGATGTAGAGCACGAGAAGCAGTACGAAGGAGAGAACGGAGCAGGCGAGGGAAAAGTACGAGAAAACGTATTCCTTTTTGACGAAGGCAAACACGGCGGCGATCACCGAGACGAGCAATGTGAGCCCGAGCGCGATGACGGAGAGGAGGGTGAGAATCCCCGCGGTATTGCACAGATCCTTCGTCCAATAATAATAGGCGGGAAGGTTGTCCGACCCGAGGACGGTGCCGTCGGGACCGATCTTCCCCGTCCAGTTCCCCGAGAAGAGGGCTTCGAGGAATCTCGATCCGCCGACCCAGACCTCCATCGGCCAGGTCGCGGCATTTTCGTTCGTCTTGGCCATCGACTTATTGTTGATGTAGACGACGTTCGTCAGCAAGGTGACGAGCAGGGCAACGAGCGCAACGAGCGCCGTCGCGCCGAATACGATGAGAAAGATTTTGCGTGCGTCGAGTTTTGCGGCGTCATATTCGCGCTTGCGTTCGTCGCGCGCGAGACGCTCCTGCCGCTGTGCGGCGGTCAGTTTGGTATTACGGTTGGAATCTGCCATTTTGATTTTTCTCCTTATGAAACGTAGTATTTGAGCCCGCTGCCGTCGATCTCGGTCAGGGAGTCGACTTGAAGGCTGCAAAAGTAGATTTTTTCGGTCTTGCCCGTGGGATTTCCGTCCGCACCGTAGCTGTAAACGGTGATGGCGGTGAGTTCGGCGTTTTCAAGCGTGCCGGAGAGATGGATCCAGGTCTTGTCGCTATCGTTCGTCGTCTGGTTGCGCGCGGCGGGAATTTCGCCGTCGTATCTGAGCAGAAAGCCGAGAATGGAGTCGTTTCCGCACTTACAACCGAAATTCGCGGGGCATTTCCGCACGCCGCAGGGATAGACGACGCCCGTTTCGACGTCCTCGACTTCATAGATGAAGCAGTCGAGATCGAGCGTAGAGTCCAAATACCCCTCCGGGAAATAGAGCATATTTTTAAGTACCGCAAAGTAGGTCGTCTCGGTCAGCGTGTAGTGTTTCGGCTCGGAATTGCCGTCTCCGCATGCGGAAAAGGCGCCGAGTGCACACAAAAAGCAAACCGCAAGGGCGATTTTTTTCAAAAAAGATCTCATGATGAACCTCTCGATATGAAATTTGGGAAATAAGAAGCAAAAAAAAGGACGGAAAACGTTCGCTCGCGGAAAAAACCGCGCGCGGAAGGGCTCCCGAAGGATCGGGTGTTTTCCGCCGTAGAAAAATCAATTCGTCAGTTTGACTTTGAGAGAAACGAGGGTGGAGGACTCGCGTTTGGGCGAGACCGGTCCGCAAAAGACGGCGGGCAGGAATGCGACCGCCGCAAGGAGCGCGGAGAGAACGACGGGAAGCGCGCCGCCGAGTTCTTCCAACGTCTTTTTGCAGACTTCGAGTTCGGTGCAGATCGGGCACTCCTCCTCGCTGAAATGCTCGTGATTCGCGCTCGCGCCGATAAATCCGAAGGAGAGCGCGACAAGAAGAAGCAGCGCCGCGATCAGAATTGCAAACGATCTCTTATGCCTCATATCCGCCCTCCTTTGTGTTTCTTTTTTCAGTATAGAGCGAAATTTTTCGTTTGTCAAGGAAATGCGCGCAAAATCAATGTGAAAATTTTCCCTCCGATTCCACGCTTTTGCAATCGCCGTCATGGGTAAATAAATCGCCATAATCGGCATACAATAAGGTTGTGAACGAGATCATTGTGTCGGAGCGGATTGCAAAGAGCTCCTACATTACCTATTTATATAACGCGCTTTCGGATTTCCTTTCCCGCACGGGCGGAAGGGGGGATCTGCTGCTCTCGGGGGACCGCGCCACCCTGCGGATCGTCGCGGGGGAGGAAGAGGCGACGCTCAGACATCTTCTCACCGAGCGCCTCATCGAGATCCTCGGAATCGGATACAAATATTCCTACCTCGGGAAGAAACTCAACGTCTGTCTGTCGAAGCGGGAAAAGCGGCTGCTCGCCGCCGCGCTCATTGCGGCGGATCTCGAAGGCGACTCCGCGTTTCTGCGGCGGAAGTTAAGCGGCGTCGGGGAGTATACGATCGACGGATTCTACTATTTCCGTCTCGGCGCGCTCCGGGAAAAGTGGGGAAAGATCGTCGACTATATTCCCGAGAGTTTCTCCTCCGCGGATCTGAAACGGTTCTGTGATTTTTTGGTGGGGGAGAGCCGCCGAAAGATCTACGTCAAGGACAACGCGGTATTCGGGGAAAATTTCGCGCCGCTCCGCAGGAGCAGACTGACGGGGGAGGAGGATCCCGAAACGGAGATCATGCTCTCCGACGCGGGATTCGTGTACTGTCTCGGGAAAGTGGAGGATTCGCTCGGGGATTTTCTTCAAAAATTTTACGCGGAACGCGCGGTATTTTCTTGACAAGCGGACGGAATGAGAATATAATGGGACAAGAAAGACAAGTAGTCCCCGTACGAGATTTTCAGAGAGCGGAACCGAGGCTGGAAGTTCCGTAAATCGACGCGGGCGGCGAAACCGCTTTTGAAATCGAAAAACGGAAAGAGCGGTCGGGAATTCCCCGGCAATTAAGGTGGAACCGCGCAAAATCGGCTGTTTTGCGTCCTTAAACTCCCTCATGACGTGGGTTTTTAAGGGCGTTTTTTATTTTTCGGCGGTTTGCGAAGTATTATGTCACGCATAGTACCTACTTTCCGTGAACAGAAAAAGAATTCGAGAAAGGAGAGTTTGCCATGAACATCACACTGAAAAACGGAGATCTTCTCCCGTTGGAGGACGGCGCGGACGCCATGTCCGCCGCAAAGGCGATTTCCGATGGGCTTGCCCGGAATGCCGTCGCCGCAAAGGTCAACGGCGTGCTCGTCGACCTGTCCACCCCCCTGCATGAGGGGGATTCCCTCGAAATCGTCACGATGAAGGACCGCGAGGGGCTCGACGTCTACCGCCACACCTGCTCGCACATTCTTGCGCAGGCGGTCAAGACGATCTATCCCACGTCGAAGCTCGCCATCGGTCCCGTCATCGAGAACGGATTTTATTACGACATCGACTTCAAGACGCCGATCTCGATGGACGACATCGCAAAGATCGAGGCGGAGATGAAGAAGATCATCAAGAGCAATCTTCCCATCGAGCGGTTTACGCTTCCACGCGACGAGGCGATTGCGCTCATGAGCAAGTATCATGAGAATTATAAAGTCGAGCTCATTCAGGATCTGCCCCGCGACGCGGTCATCTCCTTCTACCGTCAGGGGGATTTCACCGACCTGTGCCGCGGACCGCATCTTCCCTCCACGGGCAAGATCAAGGCGTTCAAACTGCTCTCAATCACGGGCGCATATTGGCGCGGCGACGAAAAGAAAAAGATGCTCACTCGCATTTACGGAACTGCCTTCCAGAAGAAGGAGGAAGTCGACGCCTATTTGCAGCAGATCGAGGAGGCGAAGAAGCGGGATCACAACAAGCTCGGCAGGGATCTCGGCATCTTCATGACGAGCGACGTCGTGGGACAGGGACTTCCCATTCTCATGCCGAAGGGCGCGAAGATTTTGCAGATTCTCACGCGCTTCGTCGAGGACGAGGAGGCAAAGCGCGGGTTCATGATCACCAAGACGCCGAACATGGCGAAATCCGATCTTTACAAGATCTCGGGGCACTGGTCTCACTACCGCGACAAGATGTTCATTTTGGGCGAGATCGACGAGAGCGGCGAGCCCGTGAAAAAGGGCGACGAGATCATGGCGCTCCGCCCGATGACCTGCCCGTTCCAATATCAGATCTATAAAAACGGCTTGAAGTCCTATCGCGATCTTCCCTGCCGCTATTCGGAGACGGCAACGGAGTTCCGCAAGGAGGCGTCGGGCGAGATGCACGGGCTCATCCGCGTCAGACAGTTCACCCTGTCCGACGGTCATATCATCTGCACCAAAGAGCAGGTGGAGGAAGAGTTCAAGCGCTGTCTCGATCTTTCGTATTATATTCTCGACTGCCTCGGCATGCGCGGCGACGTGTCTTTCCGCTTCTCCAAGCGCAAAAAGGGGTCGGACAAGTATATCGACAACGACGAGGCGTGGGACAACACCGAGGCGATGATGAAAACCATTCTCGACGACCTCGGGCTCGACTATACGGAGGCGCCCGACGAGGCGGCGTTCTACGGCCCTAAACTCGACGTGCAGATCAAGAATGTGTTCGGCAAGGAGGACACCCTCATCACGATCCAGATCGATTTTGCGGCGGGGACGTCCTTCGGCATGGAATATGTGGACGCCGACGGGAGCAAACAGACCGCCTACGTCATTCACCGTTCGTCGATCGGCTGTTACGAGCGCACGCTCGCCTTCCTCATCGAAAAATACGCGGGCGCGTTCCCGCTCTGGTTTGCGCCCGTGCAGGTCAAGGTTCTGCCCATCACGGACCGTGCGGCGGATTACGCAAAGAGCCTCGTGGAGGAGCTGACCGCTGTGGGACTGCGCGCCGAGGCGGATTACCGCAACGAAAAGATCGGCAGAAAGATCCTCGACGCGGAGAACGAGAAGGTGCCCTATAAGCTCGTCGTCGGCGACAAGGAAGTGGAAGAGGGGACCGTCTCCGTGCGCAAGCGCAGCGCGGGCGACATCGGCGGCATGACGAAAGAGGCGTTCATCGCACTCTGCAAAAAGGAAAACGACGACAAAATCATCTTTTGATTGAGGCATAGCCGTAGTCGATCACAGTCTTAAAAATCAAGGCGATGTTTCGACACGCCGCTATGCGGCGGCTCAACATGACGTATTTGAAAATGGCGCGGCGCGGGAGAATCCCGCGCCGCGCCTGGGGATTTTACGTCACTCTGAACGAAGGCGTAGCCGCAGTTGAAGAGTCGCCGCAGTCTTAAAATCAAGGCGATGTTTCGACTGCGCTCAACATGACGTATTTTAGAACGCCTGTCTGTTTCCCGTTGTCATACCGACGACCGAGAGAAACGAGGGAGGAGC
>CANRGR010000064.1 GCA_947630245.1 uncultured Clostridia bacterium
TATGCCTCCGTTCAGAGTGACGTAATCAATACAGCGTATCGGTCTGACAGCGTAATTTCCTTAAATCCCCATGCGCGAAGCAGGGTTTCCCTGCGGTAGCGCACACAATTTGCCGCATACCTGCGGCTTGTTGTCCGATGAAACGAACGAGAGGACAGATAAGTTAAGGCGCAGGAGCACGTTTCCTCACGGAAATTCTTTACGACCGACACCCCTTCCGTCACGCGCTTTGCGCGTGCCACCCTCTTGTACGGGTAGAAACCCGTACGCGGTCATCGTTCGCGCTGAAAATGCGCTCACTCATGTCGCATTGCGCCAACGGTTATCAACCGTTGGCAGAAAGCAATGCTCCACCCAAAGGGGTGGGCAAGGGGGATTACAGCTTATATTTTGCCGTCAGTTTGAGGACGGAGGCGAGGCAGTCGTTGAGCGAGCGCATTTCGTCCGCCGTGAGCGGGCGGTCGCGGTAGACGTCGAGAGAGCGGGCAATCGCGTCCGCTTCGAGACGGTCGCTCGCCGTCAGTCCGCTCTCCTGCAATTTCCGCAGTAACGATTCCACATGTCCGAGTCTCAGTCCGCTCTCCTCCGCGTCGTACGTCTCCTCTTCGCTCGGCGCGATGGGCTCCTCCTCGGGCGCGAGATCCACATGGAACTTCGAATAGATCTCCTCTTCGCGCTCCCGCTGTCCCCGTTTCGTGCGGAACGGGATCAAAAACAGCAGCCGCACCAGCACCGCCAATACGACGTACAGTCCCAAATACGCCGCGATAAGTTCCGTCCCCTCGCAGGCGACGAGAAACGCTCCCGCGCCGCCCAAGCCGACCGCGAGAAGCGGATACGCCTTTTTCAGACGCAGGACGGCAAAGACCGTGCCCGCGACCAAGAGGAGCGCGGGGCAGATGAGCAAAGAGACGAGGTCGGGCATCGAGGCGACCATAGAAACAAATTTCTGAAAGTATTCCATAACAAAACTCCCGTTTGATTTTAACCCCACGACGGGGGGATTTTCTTTCCCATTCTGTCGGATCGGAGAAAATTTCCTCACATTGCGACTTCGTACAGTTCCCTGATATTCAGGATGCGCGCGCGGATCTTCCCGTACGCCGCGCCCGTGATCTTCGAGACGGCTCTGCGGTAGAGATCGAGCTGCGGCGCATAGTGCTCCTTGATCGACGCTTCGTCCCGCGCGGAGAATTTGTAGTCGACGATGAGATACCCTTCCTCGTCCTCGATGAGAAGGTCGATTGCGCCCTGAATGACGATCTCGTCGTCCGAATCCGTTTTCAGTGCGGGAATCTCGCGCGCGGGCAGGGAGACGAGAAAGTTCTGCTCCCTCCGGATCCGCTTTTCCGCAAGCCCTTGCAGCGCGGGAAGCGCGAGAATCCTGACGAGCTTTTCCTCGTCGAGAAGCGCAAGCTGTTCCGCGTTCAGCGTCCCGTCCGCCCGCATGCGGGCAAGTTCCTCTGCGGCGGATTTTCCGAAGCGGACATGTTCGAGAAAGGCGTGATAGGCGAGCCCTTCCTCGACGGTCGCGCCGCCCGACGGCCGCGCCGCGCTCTCCTCTTCCCGCAACAGCTCGGTCGCCGAGCTCTTGACGGGCAGGAGCGTGCTCTCTTCGAAGCGGTACTTCTTCCCATAGACGGACAGGATCCGCCCGACTTCCCCTTCGTCGGGACGGTAGACGAGCGATTCGCGGGGCAGAGGGGGCTCGGACGCCGTCTCCGCGCCGAAATACCCCTCGCAGGCGGCGAAGTCGATCAGGTCGGACAGCCGCTTGGCGAAGCAGGGCGCGGGGGCGTGCTCGCACTCGGGAAAGAGCATGTGCAGGCGGTATTTCGCCCGCGTCATCGCGACATAGAGCAGATTGAGTTCCCCTTTGAGCTCCTCACGGTCCTCATAGACCGCGGAGGCACGGCGGAGCATCGTCTCATAGACGATTTTGTTTTCCCGATCGTAGCTCTTCGGCGCAAAGCCGAACGCCTCCGTGCAGTACACTTCCGAGCGGTCGGGTCCGTGGAAGGGCGAGGTGAGATCGGCGAGAATGACGACGGGATATTCGAGCCCCTTCGAGCCGTGCATGGTGACGACCTTCACCGCGTTCTCGCCGCCGCTCTCCGAATAGTCCACGCGATAGGAGACCGTTTTCAGCCTTTCGAGAAAGGCGTTGACGGTTCCGTCCCCCCATTCCGCGAGACGGCGCACGCGGCGCAGGCGCGCCTCCCCGTCCTCTTTGGAGGCGATCTCCGCTTCGAGTCCCTCCGAGAGCAGTTCGTTGATCATCTCCGCGCCCGTGCGGACCTGCATGAGCGCGCGCAGACGCTCCGTCTTTTCGGCAAAGGCGAGAAGTTTCTTCGAGAGATCGTCGCACATCCGTCTTTGATATTCCTCGCAGGAGCCGCGGAAGGTATACGGCGAGGGAAACCGCATGCGGATTGCGGCGAGCTCGGCGTCCGTGAATCCCCCCGCGCGGGAGAGCATTGCCCCGGCGCGCGGAATGTCCTGCTCGGGGTTGTCGAGATAGGACAGCCAATCAATCACGACGCGCGCCTCCCAGAAGTCGCACACATTGACTTCCGCCGAGGAAGTGACGGGAATGCCCCGCTCGCTCAGCGCCGAGACGATCTTCCCCGCCGCGCCCGATTTCTTGCGGACGAGCACGGCGATGTCGCCGTACCCGACCGTCCTCGCGCAGTTTGCGTCGACGTCGTACCATTCCGAACCCTTCTCCCGCATGATGAGATCGGCGACGAACTCCCCGACGCTGTCGGTGCGGTCGGTCTTTTGGTCGAGCACGGAATAGATTCCCCGCTCCGCGCGCTCCTTCTTCTCCGGCGGGATCCGGTGGAATATGACGCTTCCGTCGCGCTCGCCGTAGCGGCTGCCGCCGCGCATGGGCGAACGGGCGTAGTCGATCCCCGCGGTCTCCTCCGTCATGGCGCGGGAAAAGACGAGATTGACCGCGTCGAGCACCGCCCGCGCGCTGCGAAAGTTCTCCCCGAGCAGAAGGGAGGCGGGAAATTCCCGCGTCTTGGCGGTGAAATATTCCGAACGGCTGCCGCGGAACCCGTAGATGGACTGTTTTGCGTCCCCGACGAGAAAGACTTCTTCCCCGCCGATGAGGGAGAGCACCCGCTCCTGCGCGGGGTTGACATCCTGATATTCGTCCACAAAGAGATAGCGGTATTTCTCCCGCACCGCGGCGAGAATGTCGGGGTCGGAGAGGAGCCCGAGCGCAAAGTGTTCGAGATCGTCGTAGTCGAGCGCGCCGTTCTCCTCCTTGATGCGGGAATAGGTCTCGTCGAAGGAGAGCACGAGACGGGCGAGCAGAGCGGAAGTGGCGCGCGCCTCTTCCTGCCGTGCGCGCTCTTCCTCCTCCGTTCCGTATCCCTCCAATTTCGCATACAGTTTCTTGATCCCGTCCGACAGCCCTTTCAGACAGTCGAGACGGAACAGCTCCGTCCCCGCCGCCTTTGTCCTCGGCGGCATGGAAGAGATCTGCGGCTTTTGCAGTTTTTTCATCTCAAAGACGTCGCCCGCCGCGATGAGCCGCCGCGCCGCCTCCGTAATGTCCGCGCAGACCTTCCCCGCGCGCGGATTGCCGCCGAAGTACGAAGAGAGCTCCTCCGCACAGGCGATCATATCCCGTGCGCGGTCGCAAAAATCGCCCGAGAGATATTCCCTCGCCCGGAGAAAGTCGTCCCCGCTTCCCACGGATTCCAAAAATTCCCTGTAATCTGCCCTTCCGCGCACGGCGCGGTGGAGGGAGAGAACGAGCCTGCGCAGTCCCGCGTCCTTCTTCTTGCGGAAATAGATTTGCAAGAGCTTCCCGAACGCCTCGTCGGCGCGGGCGTATTCCGCCTCGAACGTCTCGTCCATCGCGCGCGCGGCGAACCCCTCCTGTTCGTCGTCGGAGAGAACCGCAAAGGCGGGATCCACCCCCGCGCGGTAAAAATAAGTGCGGATGAGGCGGGCGCAGAAGGAATGGATTGTCGAAATATCCGCAAGCGGAAGGGCGCGGAGCTGTTCTTTGAGCCGTTCCCGCTCTCCCTCGTCCGCAACGGAGATCCTCTTGTGCAGTTCGGTGCGGAGGCGTTCCTTCATCTGCGCCGCCGCCTTGTTCGTAAAGGTGACGGCGAGCACTCTGCGCACGTCCTCCCCGCCGAGAATGAGATCGACGAGCCGCTCGATCATCACGAACGTCTTTCCGCTCCCGGCGGACGCCGAGACGATTACCTTGCCGCGCGCACGGATCGCCGCGCGCTGTTCTTCCGTAACGCTCATTTCTCCCCCCTTTCGCGGCGCACGATCTTTGCGATCTCGCCGCACAGGATTCTCCCCTCCTTGCGGGGAGCGCCCGTAAATGCGCAGAGCGAACGGAGCTTACAGAAGCGGCACTCCTGATCGTAGGGCGAGGGCGCGATGTTCCCCGCGCGCATCTCCTCCTCCGCCCGCGCGGAGACGAGCAGGGAATAGTCGAGAAATGCCTCGAAGTCCTCCCGCTCCATGCCGTGGTCGGAGCGCGTGCCGCCCAACCTGCCTCCGAACAGTTCGCTCTTTTTTCCCTCTTCGAGCGTTTTGTCGAGGCGGAGCATCACATCGTCCTCGCGGCTGTAAAATCCGCTCATGCAGAACTTCGCCTCGTCCTTTTCGGTAAAGATTTCCGCGGCGGGGAAATAGAACGCGCCCGCGGGGATTCCGCCCTTCGCGGCGGCGCGCAGATACAGTTCGAGCTGCAATTTCCTGCCCGTGTAATAGGACGTGCCCGCGTCGTCGATCTCGCCCGTCTTGTAGTCGATGACGCGGATGTATCCGTCCGACTCGTCGATGCGGTCCGCCTTGCCCGCGAGGGAGAGCTCGGGCAGGACGATTTTTCCTTCGGTCTGCTTGACGCGGAACGCCGAGAGCGCAAGCTGGCGGTACGCCGCCGCGGAGACTTCCTCGCCCTCGCGCACGAGCCGCTCTGCCGCATATTTGCCCGCGTCCGTATCCGAGAGCGCGGAATAGCGCGGGGAAGCGATGAGTTCCCGTCCCGTCTCCCGCGCATAGGCGCGGCATTCCTCCGCGCCCGAAAAATCGTTGAACTTCTGCGCCGTCCTTTCGAGAACTTCATGCACGAACGTGCCCGCGTCGGTGTCGAGCACGGGACGTTCTTCCCGCTCCCGCAGACGCAGCGCGCGGTTTGCGAATCCCGCATAGGGACAGGCGAAATAACTTTCGAGAAGAGTGGGCGACGCCTGTCCCGAAAAGACGAGATCTCCGAGCGCGGCGACGGGTTCCTTCCCCCCGCCGCGGAGCAGACGGTCGACGTCCTCCTTCCCCCGGAAACGGCAGCAGACGGCGTAGAGCGCGGAGAATTTTTCCCGCTCTGCGCCCCTTCCCTCATGGCTCAGCGAGAGCAGACGGAGCGCGGCGGGCTCCTCCTCGCAGCAGTCGAAGGGAAACAGCTCGGGCATGGGCGGCATATCGAACAGTTTCTCGGCGTATTGGAACACTTCGCCGCGTTCCGCGTCCGAGCCCCCCTTCCCGAGCGGATAACTGAGGTACAGCGCCTCGGTGAAGGAACAGAGATTGAGCGCAAAGCTCTCCCGCGCGCGGGCGTTGACCTGCGCGATCGCGGGCTCCACTTCCACTTTGAGCGATCCGAGCTTTTCGAGCTCGCCGTCCGAGATGATCGCCGTATCCTGCGCGGCGCGGGGGAGCGCGGTCGTCAATCCCGTGGCGAAGAGCACGCGCACCCGCTCGAATTTGCTCTCCGTCGCGTCCCCCACGAACACCGCGTCCGCCGACTGCGGAATCATTGCGATTTCGAGCGCGTCGAGCCCGCTTTTCAGCATCTGCGCGAACTCGCGCGCCGTGAACGTCTGCCCGCCCGCAACCGTCTCGATCTCGGAGAGCACGCCTTGCAGCGGGGACAGGTCGAGAAATTCTCTTTCCGCGCCCGTGAAATACGCGCGAAGCGCCTCCGTTGCCGTCTCCGCGTCCACGAGCGAGACGAGTTCCCGCACGCCGCGCACAAAGTCGTTCCCCTTCCCCTTTTTGGGAAAGAGCGCGAGGATGGCGAGCATCCGTTCGCGGCAGACGGAGAGCTCTTTCACGTCAAAGCCCTTGACGTCCCGCTTGATCTCGCGGCGGACGGCGCCGCGGTAGCCGCCGTATTTGAGCAGATAGTTGCGGTACCGCTCCCCCGCGCCGAAATATCGGCTCGAAGCGATTGCGTCCGCCTCGGCGGGCAGACAGCCGTCCGCGGCGGCGCCGAGCGCCGCAAGCGCGAATACGCAGAACGGATGGCGGGAAAAGGGACGCTTTTTATCCGAAAAATAGGGAATCTTATATGCCGAAAACGCCTTTTCGAGCGCGGGGAAGCTCTCCTCCCCGGGGACGAGGACGGCGATGTCGCGGTAACGCATTCCCTCGAAGATATGTTTTTTGATGAGCGCGGCGACGACGGAATATTCCTCCCCCTCGTCTGCGGCGGAAAAGCGGCGGACGCGCTCCGTCCGCATGACCGGCATCCGATAGCATTCGGGCGAGAACAGCCCGCGGAGCAAATGCGGCGCCTCGCCGTCCGGAAGAGATCGCTCCGCCGATATGTACTGCGCGGGTCCCTCCTCTTCGCACACGCCGCGAAAGGCGCGCACGCCCTCGTTCGTATAGATCTCCTCCCGCCCCGCAAGGAAGATCCCCGTCACGTCGTCTGCGGCGGAGAGTGCGGCGCGAACCCCTTCGAGCGCCTGCCGCGTGAAGGAGGGAAAGGCGAAAAAGACGACGTGCATCCCCTTCGCCCGCTCCTCGACGCGGGCGGGCAGGAGCGCGAGATAGCCGTTTTCGTCCACCATCCCCCGCTCGCGCAGAAACGCGGCGTATTCTTCGAAGAGGAGCGAAAGATCGAGCAGTTTGTTTTTCAGCATGCCGTCCGTCTGCTCCGCGCCCGCACGGATGAGACCCGCGTCCACGCGCGAGGCGGAAAACTGCGCGATTGTCTCGTACACCGCCTGCGCGGAATTGCGGCGGAAACAGAGGAGCTCTTTTTCATGCTCCGCGAGGAGCGCGGCGATCTCCATGACGGAGCCCTGTTTGGAGAGTGCCTTCGCCTCGCCCGACAAAAAGCGCGCAAAGGTTGTGACTTCGGCGAGAAACGTCCCCCCGACCGCGGACAGAATCGCACGCTCCGCAAGCAGCGTGAGCCTGTCCTCGCAGAAGATGAGCGTTCTCTCCCCCCGCTCCTCGTTTTGGGCGACGCGCTCGCGCAACTGTGCGAGCGCGTCGTCGAGCGTAGGCGCGCCGATGATCCTTGTCATGGTTTTCTCCCGAAGTTTTTCCCCATTATACCATACTTTTCGGAAAAATTTCCTCTATTTTCGATGATTTGTTTTTACAAACCCAAATTTTTATGCTATAATGAGGACAATCATCCAAAAGGAAGGATCCGATATGAAAAAACTGCGGTTTGCGGGCGCGCTTCTGTTCGCGCCGATCACCCTGCTCGCCGCATGCGGCGGCGTGATGACAAATCTCTCCTTCACGTCGAATTGGTTCGCCAATACGGGGCTCGGAGACGCCAACGAACAGACCCATGAGACGCTCGAATACACCGTCGGGTTCGACAGCACCCCCCGCGACGGCTTCTCCGCCGATTACAGCGGGAGCTATCGGACGGAGCTCGTCAATAAGTCTGTGGACGGGGGCGCGGGGTATCTTTACACCACCCGCCTCGACATCACGGGACACTACGAACTCAACGGAGAAAAGGGCGAACCGTTCAACGACTATATCGAGACGAGCGTCGAATTTCTCTCCGTGGGACAGCGGCTCCGCCCGGTCAAAAGTTTCAAGGAAGTCAAGAGTACGTCTCCCCTCTCGATGTCGCCCTCTTCCCTCTCCGACGGGATTGTGGAATACCACTACTCCTACGCCGTGGAATACAATTCCGATCTCACCGAGGCAGTCTCCACGTTCATTGATCTCAAAGAGAACGCGGAACCCGTGAAAAAGACGTTCGACATCGAGGATTCCACGACCTATCTCGACAACGAGCAGATTCTCTTTGCCCTGCGCGGGCTCGATCTGAGCGCAACGACGACCTTCCGCTCTATCAACCCCGTCACCGAGCAGGTGGCGAAACTCCGCTTCGCCGCCGCGCCGACGTCGACAGACGTCTCCGCGGAATTCGAGATGAACGGCACACAAGTGAGCGAGACGATCGCCGCATACAGCGTGGATCTTCTCTATGACGGCTCCAACCCGGGACAGCCGCAAAAGCTCTTCTATGCGAAAAAGACGGACGCCTCCGCAAACGTCTACCGCAACGTCCTGCTCCGCATGGAAGTTCCCGTACTCCAAACGCTCGGGACCCTGCGCTATACGCTGAGCAAGGCGGACTTCGCCGCCAAATAATCCCCAATGGGTGCGGATTGCGTGTTAGGGTACTCGCTCCGCCCGATATGACAGATAATACGTTAATCCAAAGAGGCGCGCCGCGGCAAAAGCCGCGGCGCGCCTCTTTGGAATAACAAAATATGCGGGATCTTTCCCCCTCCCGCCTATCCGGCGGGATCCCTCCGCGCCTGCCGCGCCGAAGGGTCATTTTTCATAGATCTCCCGTTTGAGGATCCCGATATAGGGAAGATGGCGGTACTGTTCGTTGTAATCGAGCCCGTAGCCGATGACGAACTCGTTCTCGATGTAGAAACAGTTATAGTCGGGCGCGATGTCGTACTCCCGCCGCCCCGCCTTGTTGAGAAGGGTTGCGATCCGCACCGAATTTGCCCCCCGTTCCAGAAGAAGCGCCTTTAAGTTGGCAAGCGTGAATCCGCTGTCGATGATGTCCTCGACGATGACCACGTCCCTCCCCTTCACGTCACGGTCGAGATCCTTGCGGATCCGAAGTTTCCCCGACGACACCGCGCCGCTTCCGTAAGAAGAGACCGCCATGAAATCGAGCTCCACGGGCATCGAGAGACAGCGGATAAAATCCGCATAGAAGATGATGCTCCCTTTCAGAATTCCCACCACGAGCGGATTCTTGTCCCGATAGTCGCGGTCCACCGCCCCGGCAATCTCTTTGACGCGGCTGCGGATCTGTTCCTCCGTCAATAAGATGCGTTCACAATCCCGGTGCATAAGATTCTCCTTTGTTGATTTTTTTTGCGGCTCAGCCGAAATAGCCGATCCGTTTTGTTTTTTCCGTTATTTTTACTTTGTCGGAGATCTCTACGCCCTTCACAACGAGGATCTCCTGCCCGCACGCCACGAGGGTCAGCCTTCTCCCCAGCCGCGCCGAGATCTTTTTGTCCGTCAAAAATTTTTTCAGGCTCTTCTTCTGCCCGCCGTAGGGAATGATGAAGTCCCCCTCCCGGCGCGAGCGCAACACACAGCCCTCGGGAAAGGCGTCTAAATCGGCGCGCAGCCCCGGGTGCGGAGCGAGAATAATGAAGAAGTCCGAGGAGCCCTCTTCGAGCGGGCGCTCCCTGACGGGCGGGACGTTCTCATCATAAAACACGATGTTCCCGTACTCCCGCGCGGCGGTCTTTCCGCCCGGCAAGCGGACCTTCTTGCCCGTCTGCAAGGTTTTCAGCTTGGAGATTTCCTCCAAATTCGCGGACGTGTAGTCGCTTTTTGCCCCCATGCCGAAAAAACACGCCCGTGAAAAGAGCGGCTCGGGCAAATCCGCGGGCACGAGCATATCCCCGTGTTCGCCGATGTATATGATCTCTTTTTTCGCGAGCGAGGTGAGATATTCGTCGTCCCGCGCGCACTGCGCCGCAAACCTTACAAGATGCTCCGCCGCGTTCCCGTGGATCTTTTCAAAGGCGGGAAGCGCGGTATGGCGGATGTAGTTGCGGGTGTAATTTTCGTCCGAATTGGTCGAATCCTCGACATGAGGCAACGAATTTTCGCGGGCATACTCCAAAATTTCGTCCCGAGAGCGGTCGAGCAGGGGGCGGATGAGGAAGGGAAGGTTTTGGATCGCCTTCATGCCCGCAGGCGATGTCCCCCGCGCAAGGCGGAAGAGAACCGTCTCCGCGACGTCGTTCCGGTGATGCGCCGTTGCGACAAGGTCGACTTCGTCATGATCAATGAGCGCGCGGAAGGCGTTGAGCCGCGCGAGCCGCGCCGCCGCCTCGACGTTGCCTCCCCCATTCTCTTCGATGAGGGCGGGCACGTCCACCCGCACGATTTTGAGCGGAATCCCCCACTCCTTGCAGAGCGTCTTGCAAAATTCCATGTCGCGCAGCGACTCTTCGCCGCGGATCCCGTGCTCAATATGAATGGCGGAGAGGGTGATTTTGTGCTCCGCCGCGCCCCGATAAAAGCAGTGCAGAAGGCAGACGGAATCCACGCCGCCCGACAGCGCGACGCACACCCGTTTGTCCCGATACGCTTTTAAGTCGAATAAATTCATTCCAACGTCCTACTCTGCTTCCGCAAATCCGATTATATCACATCTTTCCGAAATAGGCAAGACGAAGCGGCGGGTTTTTTTCGCCGCGCCGCCCGCTTTCGCGGCGGGCGGCGCGGCTCCCTGCAAAATAATGCGGCTCTTTTCAAATGATACGGCTCTTTTCAAACCGCGCTCGCCGCATTAGTGCGTCGGACGCGGCGTTTCACAAAAGAAAAATAAATTTTCGAAATTCTTCCAAAAACGATTGACAAAACCCGCTTCTTCCGTTACAATAAATAAGCTATTCTTAGGGAATGGCGACATCGCGGGGTAGAGCAGCCAGGTAGCTCGTCGGGCTCATAACCCGGAGGTCGTAGGTTCGAATCCTACCCCCGCA
>CANRGR010000065.1 GCA_947630245.1 uncultured Clostridia bacterium
AAGCGGACTGCGTATCAGGGGATACACTCGGGCTCCGCCCTCGGTATGACAGCGGAGACGTTCCAAAAAACGTCATGTTGAGCGCAGTCGAAACATCGCCTTAATTTTAAGACTATGGCGCTTTGGGCGGCAGGGACCGCTGCAAAGCCCGTCGCGCCCCGCGGCGCGCCGCTTGCGGCTTGCCGCAAGCGAGCAAGAAATCGCGTGAATATTTTCAGTGGTGAAACAGCCTCATTCCCGTAAAGCACATTACCATGCGGTGCGCGTCTGCCGCGTCGATGACGAGATCGTCCCGCACGGAGCCGCCCGGCTCGGCGACATAGCTCACGCCGCTCTTTGCCGCGCGTTCGATGTTGTCGGAAAACGGAAAGAACGCGTCGCTGCCGAGGGAGACGCCCTTGACCGAAGAAAGATACGCCTCCTTCTCCTCCTGCGGGAAGGGTGCGGGCCGGACGGCAAAATTCTGCCGCCAGACGTCCTCGCCCGTCACTTCTTCGGGATGATCGGAGAGATACAGGTCGATGATGTTGTTCTTTTCCGGTCTGCCCACGCCCTCCGCAAATTGCAGAGAGAGCGTCTTTTCGTGCTGGCGGAGATGCCACAAATCCGCCTTCTGCGCCGCGAGGCGGGTGCAGTGAATGCGCGACTGCTGTCCCGCGCCCACGCCGATCGCCTGTCCGTCCGCCGCAAAACAGACGGAGTTGCTCTGCGTGTATTTGAGGGTGATGAGGGAGATGATGAGGTCGATCGCCTTCTCCTCGGGCAAATCGCGGTTCTTTGTCACGATGTTTTGAAGCAGTTCCCTTCCGATTTTGAAATTGTTGCGCCCCTGCTCGAACGTCACGCCGAACACCTGCTTGCGCTCGATCTCGGCGGGGACGTAAGAGGGGTCGATGCGGATGATGTTGTATCCCCCCTTGCGCTTCCCTTTGAGAATTTCGAGCGCCGCGGGGGAATAGGCGGGCGCGATGATCCCGTCGGAGACTTCGCGCGCGATGAACCGCGCCGTCACTTCGTCGCATTCGTCCGAGAGCGCAATGAAGTCGCCGAACGAGGACATTCTGTCCGTTCCGCGCGCCCGCACATATGCGCATGCGAGCGGGGAATCGTCCAATCCTTCGAGATCGTCCGCAAAGCACGCCTTTTTGAGCGCGGGGGAGAGTTTTTTGCCGATCGCGGCGGAGGTCGGCGAAACGTGCTTGAAGCTCGTCGCGGCGACAAAGCCCGTGCTCTCCTTGATCTCCTTGACGAGCTGCCAGGAATTGAACGCGTCGAGGAAGTTGATATACCCGGGTCTCCCGTTCAAAATCTCGACGGGGAGTTCGCTCCCGTCCGCCATGAAGATGCGCGCGGGCGTTTGGTTGGGATTACAGCCGTATTTTAAGGAAAATTCGTTCATATGTCCCCTCTTTTTTATCGTTCGTATTTGTTGTAAAGGACCTTCTCATATGTGCCCGTCGCAAGGTCAATCGCGCGGCAGTAGAGAGAAATTTTGTTGTCCGAATTCAGCCCGTTCCAGATCTCCTCCGCAAAGGCATGAAGATCGTCGGGAATGTACACCCGTTCGGGCTCGCCGAAAAAAGTGGGAGGCGGATTTCCGTCCTTCTCATAGGTATGGAGGAAGTGCCCGAGCCCCGCAACGGGTTCATAGACGAAGAAATAGCGGTTGCAGGCGGTGCCCTCCCTGTCGGCGCTCTTCAGAATGGACATTTCATAGGAAAATTTCCCTTTCAAGTGCAGAATGGCGCTGATCCTCGGCGTAAACAGGGGCGGATCGGGCTCGAACGTCCGCGACATGAGCCCGTGGCGGAAGCAGTGCCCCGCCCGCAGGGAAGCGGCGATCGTATCCGTCTGGTCGCCGTTAGTGACGACCGTGTCCTTCCCCACGACTTTGACGGGGGAATAGATGATGAGGGAGGGATCCTTGACCTTGGAGGGGTCGAAGGGCTCCGTTCTCACCTCGTCGCCGTACTCCTTGAAGACGCGGTTGCGGGAGTTCTCGCTCCTGCCCATGATGAAGTAAGCAAAGACGGCCTTCCTGCCGTTTTCGGAAAGTCCCGTGACGATGCCCCGCCCGGGATAGGGATCGGTAATGCGCGCCCCGATCGGAAAAATTTCGTAGCTCATGTGTTGCCTCCTTTGAGTTTTTTTGCGACTTGCTCCACGGCCTCGGGCAGAATGATCCACTCCGCCTCGCGCATGACCCGTTTTTGGAGCAGTTCGGGAGTGTCCCCCTCCCTGACCTCGACGGCGCGCTGCGAAATGATGGGACCCGCGTCGCATTCGGCGGTGACGTAGTGCACGGTCGCGCCCGTCACCTTGACCCCCGCTTTGAGGACGGCCTCATGGACGTGCAATCCGTAAAATCCCTTTCCTCCGAAGGCAGGCAAGAGCGCGGGGTGCACGTTGATGATGCGGTTTTCGAATGCCGAGACGAACTTCCCGCTCAAAATGGTCATAAAGCCTGCGAGGACGACGAGCCCGATGCCGCGGCTCTTGAGAAATTCGAGGATGAGTTTTTCGCGCTCGGCGGGGTCGGGACAGAGTTTGCGGTCGAAGACGGCGGTCTCGATGCCGAGCCTTGCGGCGCGGGTCAAAACGAACGCCCCCTCGTGGTCGGAGACGACAAGTCTGATCTCCGCATCGGGGATGAGCCCCGCCTCCGCACTGTTGCAGATCGCCTGAAAATTGGTTCCGCCGCCCGAGCAGAGGACGGCAATCGCGACTTTACCCATCAATTTCCACTCCGTTTTCCGATCTGACGATCTCGCCCAGCGCATACGCCTGTTCCCCGTGCGAGCGGAGGACGGCAAGCGCCCGCTCGGCGTCCTCTTTCCCCACGACGACGCCCATGCCCACGCCCATGTTAAAGGTGTTGAACATGTCGTGCGGGGAGATCCCTCCCGTCCTCTGGATGAGGGAAAAGACGGGCGGAATCTTCACGTCTTTTCTTCGGATTCTCACGCCCAGCCCTTTGGGAATGGAGCGCGGCATGTTCTCGTAAAATCCGCCGCCCGTGATGTGCGAAATGCCCTTGACGTTTACTTCCCCGATGAGGGCGAGAATGGGTTTGACATAGATCTTTGTCGGCGCGAGCAGCGTCTCGCCGAGCGATCTTCCCCCGAGTTCGGGCACGGGCGCGTTGAGATCGGCGTGCTCCACGTCGAATACCTTCCTGACGAGCGAAAATCCGTTCGAATGCACGCCCGAGGAGGGAAGCGCAAGCATGACGTCCCCCTCCTTCACGGAAGAGCCGTCGATGATCTTACTGCGGTCGACGACGCCTACGCAAAAGCCCGCAAGGTCGTAATCGTCCTCCGCCATGAGCCCGGGATGTTCGGCGGTCTCCCCGCCGATGAGCGCACAGCCCGCCCGGACGCACCCCTCCGCGACGCCGCCGACGATCGAGGCGATCTTTTGGGGGACGTTCTTCCCGCAGGCGATATAGTCGAGAAAGAAGAGCGGTCTTGCGCCGCAGCAAACGACGTCGTTGACGCACATCGCAACGCAGTCGATGCCTATCGTGTCGTGTTCGTCGAGGAGCATGGCAAGGCGCAGCTTGGTGCCGACGCCGTCCGTCCCCGAGACGAGCACGGGATCGGAGATCCCCGAAAGGGAGAGCGGGAAGAGCCCGCCGAAGCCGCCGATCTCCTCCATTCCGTCTCCCAACGTGCGGCGGACGTGCTTCTTCATGAGCTCGACCGCCTCGTATCCCGCGGTGATGTCCACCCCCGCCGCCTTGTAGCTTTCCGAATAACTCTTTTCCATACGCTTTCCTCTTCGCCCGCGGCGTCTATTTTTTGAATTTGGGATTTTCCGAGATCGGTCGTTCCCAGCGCTCGAAACGGGACTTGGCGCTCTTTGTCGGCTCCTCGGTGGGATAGTTCCCGTCGAAGCACGCCGTGCAGAACCCCGTGCCGTCGCCGCCCGTCAGATGAGACACGTTTTTGAGATCGAGATACCCCACGGAATCCGCTCCGATGATCTGCGCGATCTCCTCCACCGTGTGATGGCAGGCGATGAGGTTCTCGCGCGAGTCGATGTCCGTGCCGTAATAGCAGGGATTGAGAAAGGCGGGCGCGGAGGAGAGCATGTGCACCTTCGTCGCCCCCGCGGTGCGGAGCATGCGGACAATCCGCTCGCAGGTCGTGCCGCGGACGATGGAATCGTCCACCAGAATGACGCGCTTGCCCTCGACCGCGGATTTGAGCACGTTCAGCTTGATGCGCACGCGGTCCTCCCGCGCCGCCTGTCCGGGCGCGATGAACGTCCTGCCGATGTATTTGTTCTTGATAAAGCCGATGCCGTAGGGAATGCCCGACGCCTCGGCATAGCCGTACGCCGCGTCCAGCCCCGAATCGGGCACGCCGACGACGACGTCCGCGTCGATGCGGTACTGCTCGGCGAGAAATCTGCCCGCCTGCTTGCGCGCCTCGTGCACCGACTTGCCCTCGATCACCGAATCGGGACGGGCGAGATAGAGATATTCGAACACGCAGAGCGCCTTCTTCCCGCCGCAATGGCTGCGGTTTGAGACAGGACCGTCCTTTGTGAAGGTGAGCATTTCGCCCGGGTCGAGCTCGCGGATGAGTTTTGCGCCGACGGAATCGAGCGCGCAGGACTCGGAGGCGACGATGTACGCCCCGTCCTCCCGCTGTCCGAAACAGAGCGGATGGAACCCGTGCGGGTCACGCACGGCGATGAGCTTGCTCGGGGACATCACGAGAAAGGAATACGCCCCTTTCAGCTTGTCCATCGAGGCGAGAACCGCCTCTTCAATGGAGCCCGCCTTCACGCGTTCCTTCGTGATGATGTAGGCGATGACTTCGCTGTCCGCCGTCGTATGAAAGATGCTCCCCTCGCTTTCGAGCTCGCTGCGCAGTTCGTATGCGTTGACGAGATTCCCGTTGTGCGCGAGCGCCATGTTGCCTTTGAGATGATTGACGACGATGGGCTGGGCGTTCTCCCTGCCGCCGTTTCCCGTGGTGGAATAGCGGACGTGCCCGATCGCCATGTTCCCGCCACCGAGAGAACGCAGAACTTCCGACGTGAACACGTCGTTGACGAGCCCCGTGTCTTTATAGGTGTGAAAGACGCCGTCGTCGTTCACGACGATGCCAGCCGACTCCTGTCCCCTGTGTTGGAGCGCGAAGAGAGCGTAATAGGCGGTGGAGGCGACGTCCTGTTTTTCGGGGGCAAAGATGCCGAATACCCCGCATTCTTCATGGATCTGAGACATAATTTCTCCTGTTTGAAAGCATTTGCCGCCCCCGTAAGGGAGCGGTAGCGGGGGATCACTCCCCTTCTGTCACGCGTTTGAAGATTTCGCGATATGCGTCCTCGACGCCGCCCATGTCGCGGCGGAAACGGTCTTTATCGAGCTTTTCGCCCGTCTCGGCGTCCCAGAAGCGGCAGGTGTCGGGGCTGATCTCGTCGGCGAGGACGATCGTGCCGTCGGGCAGCCGCCCGAATTCGAGTTTGAAGTCGATGAGGCGCACGCCGAGGCGGAGGAAATATTCTTTCAGAACTTCGTTGACCGTGAAGGCGTACCGCTCGATCGTGGCGATCTCCTCCTTCGTCGCAAGTTTCAGCGCGAGCGCATGATAGGTGTTGAGCAGAGGATCGTCGAGCGCGTCGCACTTGTAGGAAAATTCGATGGTCGGCTCGTCAAAGACGATGCCCTCCTCCACGCCGTACCGCTTTGCGAAGGAGCCGGCGGAGACATTGCGGATGATGACTTCGAGCGGAACGATCTTCACCTTTTTGACGAGCGTTTCGCGGTCGGAGAGTTCCTCGACGAAATGGGTGGGCACCCCCTTCTGTTCGAGCAGACGCATGAGCATGTTGGACATCTTGTTGTTGACGACGCCCTTGCCCGCGATCGTCCCCTTTTTGAGCCCGTTGAAGGCGGTTGCGTCGTCCTTGTAAGAGACAATGCAGAGCGTTTCGTCGTCGGTTGCAAAGACTTTCTTCGCCTTGCCCTCATAGAGCTGTTCCGTTTTCTTCATGACAATTTATCTCCTTTTCCCTGTAAAATTTGATCGGTATTTTCGTGTTTGGCGCGTTCGAGCGCGTCCTTTTTCAGGACGTCCTCCGCCGCTCTCTTGCGCGCCGAAAGCAGTCTTTCGGAAAGCGCGCCGTCTCCGAGTGCGAGGATCTCGGCGGCGAGATAGGCGGCGTTCTTCGCGCCGTCGATCGCCACCGTCGCAACGGGGACGCCGGAGGGCATCATGACGGTGGAGAGGAGCGCGTCGAGCCCGCCGAGCCCGCCGCTCTTCATCGGAATGCCGATGACGGGGAGGACGGTATTCGCCGCGAACGCGCCCGCAAGATGCGCCGCCATGCCCGCCGCGCAGATGATGACGCCGTACCCCTCCTCCGCAGCGCGCTCCGCAAACGCCTTTGCCTCCGCGGGCGTCCTGTGCGCCGACAGAATGCGGACGATATAGGGAATTCCGAACTCTTCGAGGACGGGAAACGCCTTTTCCGCGACGGGGAGATCGGAATCGCTCCCCATAATGAACGCAACTTTTTTCATGAAACGAAATTCCTCCCGAAAAGCAAAGGGCAGTTTTTTTCTGTGCGAAAAAAACTGCCTCGGATTTGAACATACATTCCCGTTTTTCTTCCGCGTCCCGCGGATCCGATTGCCCTGTTCATGCCTCTATTATAGTATACGGGAACGGAAAAAGTCAAGCAATCGGCGGCTGAAAATAATGATAGGTTTTTGTGAATTTGAATGCAAACTTTCACCGTTGATTGAATTTTTTCCGTACAAACCAATCGGTCACGCGCTCGGGGAGCATTTTATATGCGTAGCGCAGCGCGGTGTTCTTCCCGCCCGCGGCGGAGACGGTGGGCGGATTGCGCTTTTCGATGAGCCGCAGAATGCTGTCCGCAACGAGCGAGGGGTCCATTCCGCCCTGTTCCATGTTCGCAAGCGCCGCCGACGCCTTCTTCAAGGGCGGCGAATAGGGTCCGCTCTCCTCGTCGGGATAGACCCTGCGGCTGAACGTGAAATCCGTTGCGGTGCCGCCCGGGAGCAGCGCGCTCACCCGCACGCCGTACGGGCGCAGTTCGAGATCCGCTTCCCGCGCAAGCATCGCAAGGGCGGCCTTCGAGGAGGAATAGAACCCGTCGAAGGGAATGGGCATCTCTCCGCCCATCGAGCCCACGAGCACGATCTTCCCGCCCCGCTTTTTGAGATAGGGCGCGCCCGCGCGGATCGCCTCGATCGCGCCGAAATAGTTGACTTCGAACAGATACCGGTAATCCCCGCTCTTGGCGTATTCGAGGGGCGCCGCCATTGAGAATCCCGCCGAATAGACGAGCAGATCGAAGGCGCCGAGCTCCTCGCCCAGCCCTCTGATGGCGCGTTCGATCTCCCCTTCCTGCGCGGCGTCCGCCGTGACGGACTGCACGCGCTCCCCTTTGAACGGGGTGCGGGAGATGTTGTAGGCGCGGTATCCCCGCGCGGAGAGTTTGAGGGCGGTCTCCCTTCCGATCCCCGACGACGCCCCGACGAGAATCGCCGTCTTGTTCGCCGCGGGAACCGCCCGCGCCGTTTGTTTGTCCCGTTTCGTTTCCTTTTCCATATTCCAAAGTGTGTGCGGCGGGAAGAAATTTATACCTGCCCTCAGCCGAGCGCGACGTCGAGAATCATCATGAGACAAAATCCCGCGATCACGCCCGTGCTCGCGAGGATCTTGCTGTCCTCGAAGCACTCGGGAATGAGTTCGGAGCAGACGACCGCGATCATCGCGCCCGCGGAGAAGGAGAGCGCCCACGGCATGAGCCCCGCGATGAAGGTCGCCGCGACCGCGCCGAGCACGCACGCGGGGATCTCGACCAAACCGGACCCTTGCGAGAAGAGGAAACTTTTCAGCGGGCTCATTCCGTGCGAGCGGAGCGGAAAGGCGACGCAGAGCCCCTCGGGGAAATTCTGGACGGCGATTCCGACCGCGAGAAAGAGCGCAGAGAGCACCGCTCCCTCCGCGCCCGCGCCCTGTGCGAAGGCGACCCCGACCGCCATTCCCTCGGGAATGTTATGTAGCGTGACGGCAAGGTACAGAAGCGCGGATTTGCCGTCCTTGACCCGCCCGAGCAGTTTCCGCGAGCGCGAGAGGGCGAAATCGGAACAGACGATGAACGCCCCGCCGAGCAGAAATCCGAGCGTGACCGTGAGATAAGAGGGCAGCACGCCCGGATAGCCGATCGCGGGAAGCAGGAGCGAAAAGAAGGACGCCGCAATCATGATCCCCGCCGCCGCGCCCGTTAAAATGGTGAGAATGTGTTCGTTGAGCTTTTTGGAAAAAAAGACGAACGCCGCGCCGAGCGTTGTCATTGCATACATGAAGAAGGAGATGAGAAGAGATTGGATCGCCGCATTCTGTGCAAAAAACCACTGCATTTGTATGTCCCCCGACGCCGCTTTCGGAAAGCGGTACAGTCAGTACATGATATGCGGCAGGGCGGATTCGGTGCGCCGCGGGGGATCAATATTGGCAAAAGACGTATCCCTGTGAGCGGTACCACTCAATGATTCCGGGAAGGGCGCGGGCGGTCTCGGCGTGCCGCGCGGAATCGTGCATGAGCAGGACGACGGTGCTCTTTCCCTCGGACGTGCGGCATGTCTCCTGCAAGAGACGGGTAGCGTCCGCCTTCGGGATCTCCTCGTCGCCGCAGACCGCGTTCCAGCCCACGATCCTGTATCCCCGCTCTTTCAGCAGTTTTGCCTGCCGCTCGTGCCTTCCCCCGCCCGGGAACCGGTAGACGTGCGGCGTGATTCCCGTCACGCGGGCGATGACGTTCGCGCAGGTGTCCACGTCGCTCAGAAAGGACTCGTCCGAGGCGTAGATCTTCGAATAGACATGGCTCGCCGAATGCACGCCGAGCGTGTGCCCCTCCGCCGCGATTCTGCGGAGCGTGTCCTCGCGGTTGTAGGCGCGGTCGCTCACGATGAAGAACGTCGCGGGGACCCCCTCCCGTTTGAGCGTGTCGAGCACGCTGTTCGTGACCGCCGTGCTCGGACCGTCGTCGAAGGTGAGATATACTTTTTTCTCCGCCCCATAGACGCCGATCGTCGGAGCCGCCTCGGGAGCGCGCACGCCGAGGACGGCGAGCAGGGCGAGCAGGACCGCGAGCACGAGCGCGGCGGGCAAATATCTTTTCTGCATATCACAAGCATGCTTATTTTTCGCAAAAATATTTACATCCCGCGGCGTTTGTGCTATAATACCCTCATGATTGCACTCAAAGACTGCAACGCGCGCCGCGTGGAGCGGCTCGCTTCGTTTTATCGCGCGCGGTTCTCCTCCTCCCCGGAATGCTGGTTCTCCTCCCCGGGCAGGGCGGAGATCGTGGGCAACCATACCGACCACAATCTCGGCAAGGTGCTCGTCTCCGCGATCTCCTGCGACATCCTCTGCGCCGCCGCGCCGAGGACGGACGGAATCGTGGAGATCATGGCGGAGGATTTCAATCCCATCCGCTTTTCGGTGTACGATCTCGGCATGCGCGAGCGGGAAAAGGGACGCTCCCTCTCCCTCGCCCGCGGCGTGCTCTTCTATCTCGCCCGCAAGGGCTATTCCTTCGGGGGATTTTCCGCCGCCACGCACAGCACCGTCTTTCGCGGCGCGGGCGTCTCCTCTTCGGCGGCGTTCGAAGTGCTGGTGGCGGAGATCGTCAACCGGCTCTATCTCGGCGGACGGCTCGACCCCTTCGAAAAGGCGCGCGCGGCGCAGTTTGCCGAGAATACCTTCTTCGGAAAGCCGTGCGGACTGCTCGACCAATCTGGCATCGCGCTCGGCGGGCTGAATCATATCGACTTTGCGGACCCGTCCGCCCCCTCCGCCCGCCGCGTCCCTCCCCTGACGGGATATTCCATCGTCATGACGAACACGGGCGGCTCCCATGCGGAGCTCACGGCGCATTATGCGGACATCAAGCGGGAGATGGCGGAAGTTGCCGCGTTCTTCGGCAAAAACTGCCTGCGGGAGATCGGACCCGACGATCTCTTCGGCGCGCTGCCCCGTCTCCGCGCGAAGGTCAGCGACCGCGCGATTCTGCGCGCGATCCATTATTTCGAAGAAAACGACCGCGTGGACGCCGCGGCGGACGCGCTCGGGCGCGGGGACA
>CANRGR010000066.1 GCA_947630245.1 uncultured Clostridia bacterium
GTCATTTCGACCGAAGTGAGCGAAGCGAACGAAGTGGAGAAATCTCATCATAAGGTGGAGATTCCTCGACTGCGCTCAACATGACGTTATTTTGGAATGGCGCGGCGCGCTTGCTCGGAATGACAGAGGGCGGACGTAATTTGAACAATATGAAAAGAGATCCCGCGAAAACGCGGGATCCCTTTGCGTTCAAACAGTTTCCTGTTTCTTATTTGGTTATTCGACCGTGTATCCCTTGTAGGTGATGGTTACGTTCTCACCCGTAAGGTGGACACCGAGACCTGCTTCGGGAACAGAGGAGACATTGAACTTGTAGTACTGCGTATAGACCGCATCTGCGCCCGTCAAAACAGCCTCTACGGTAAGGATTTTTCCGTTGAGTTTGAAAGTCAACGTCCAATCGCATTTACGAGCAATCTCACAGAATTTCGCCCAGAACGCGTCCGTATCGCCGTCCACAGCGGGCTCGATCTTATTGTTCTGTTCGACTGCGGCCCCTCCGAAGAGTGCAGATCCAAAGCTCCAACCATAGTTATCCAAACGACCCGTCCAACCGTCTTTCATTTCCCAAAGCAGAGTGGACCAGTTATTCGGAACAGTACCCTCTTGGGAACCAAATACCGTGAGCGTCATGCCGTCCATGAGGTTGGGAAGATTGTAGAAGTCCTCGGCGATCCACGGATAATGCTTTCCGGCTTCGGGCTGTTCACCAGCCTCAGTGTTAAGGCCGACTTCATACTTGATAGTCTTTTCGTCAGAAACCGTAGTAGCAACCGTTCCGACGCAAACTTTCGTATCTGTGCCGCAGTAATAAGGATTACCCCACATGCACACGGTGAGAGCCTCGGTGGAGAAGTCCGTAATGATGAGTTCGGAATTAAAGCTTCCTCCGTTCGACGTGACAACTTTCTCGTAAACGTAGAGGGTCGTGCCAAGACGAACAACCGTAATTTCATAATCGCCGTCCCAGCCGCCGTTTGCAGACGCTTGTTCGAACGTGACTTCTTGACTGTCTTTGTCGAGAATCTTATAGGTGACCGTGCCTTTCGCGCCAATGAAGCCTTTGCCCGCTTCAAGAGTAGCATAGCCACCGTCGGTGACGGGTTCAAGGAAACGCTTCTTGATCTCTGCGCCGTCCGTCGCGCCGACAAGGTCGAGCGCGCCGTTTGCACAGTAGGTCGCATCCATCTGATCATGCCATGCATACCTCATCGCGAAGTTGCCCGCGCCGATCTGCTGGGTGCCGATCTTGTTGTCTGCGCCCCACCAACCGTCTGTCGCGGTATTCACGAAGGGACTCATGTTATCCCATGCAAGAATCGTGTACTCGTAAACGTCCGTACCTTGCTGAACTCTCGTCTTGGTAGCGCCGCAGACCGTGCAGGTGTCGACATCCGAACCTTCCGCATAACCGTTAAAGGTATGTGCGCCGGAAGCATACTCAATGAGTGCGCCATAGACAAATCCGTTCTCATCGGTGAACGCTTCGATACCGTCGTCCACGCAGCTGCCGGCTTGCGTCGTCTGACGCTCGCCTTCGGGCGTAACTTTGGTAGAAGTGATCGTATTTGCCTCGACCTTGTAGATCGTGTATTCGGGCTGACCGTTTACGGTATCTTCGTTTGCGGTGAAGTAGAAGGTAGCCGCCTTGTCCTCCGCTCTTGCGGAAACGGGAACTGCGATATAAATGATCGCGCCGCGGTCGTAGTCGGTATTGTCGTTGACGTTACCGAGGGAGATCAACCTTGCCGTGGAGCCGGTAGCCAACGTAAGAACGTTTTCATCCGCAAGCGCAGCTACACCGCTCTTGATGTCGACACCGACATTGTAGGACATACCGACTTTGTTCTGAATGTTGAGGGAAGCGGTGAGCTTCAACGCGCCGTCTTTGACTTCGCCGGGTTCGGTGAAGAGACCGAGGACGTAGAGGAGATCGCCGTCTACCATGACATAGGTGTTGTCGCCAATCTTCGTCGCGGAATCGGACATCACGAGATCGTACTCGATTGCGCCGGCGATGATGGTGTTGCCCGAACCGTCACGGAGCGAAACGGGAATGGAGCTCGTCGCATAGGTGAGATCGGTAATCGTGGGAGCGGAGACGTTGTAGGTAAGCGTGATCGTACCGTTTTCGTTCTTCGCTTCGGTGATATAGAGGGTTCTCGTGCAACGATACCCGTCGGGGTTGTTCTTCTTGTCCTGTACAGCCGAAAGGATCGCGCTGAGTTTTGCGGAGTTGCCGCCGACAACGGTGGGATCGCTCTCGGTGATTCCCTTATAGGTAACGGTGTAGGTACCGCCCTGATCGAGGGTGAACGTGCCGCGGGTGACTTCCACGCTCGCCGCGGGAGCCTTTGCAAGCCCGCCGAGGTCGATGAGGAGCGTCCACGTCGATTCGCCGTTCTTGAAGGTGAGGGTGGGATTCGCAGTGCTTGCATTGAGCGGGAGAACGAGGTTCACGTTTTTGAGACCCGCGTCAACGCCGTCCACAACTTCGCAGATCGAGCCCGTGGGAGCGCCCGTCACTTCGGTGAAAGGCTTGGAGCCGACGAGTTTGAGTGCGATAAAGTGGGTTGCGTCTGTCGCGCCGAGCGCCTCTTTCTGCGCTGCGCTGAGTGCGGACGCCTGCCCGGTGACGACAAGACGGATGTTCGTCTTGCTCTCGGTGACGGCATAGTCATACGCCGCGCCGGAGGAGACATACTTCACGCCGTCCTTGACAACTGCGGTAGCGCTTGCGCCGGTCGCGGAAGCCGCGCCGCCGATCCAGTTCTCGATGACGTTGATTGCGCTCGTTTCGGGCGTGCCGGGTTCCTTCGGGTCGCCGCTCGTCACGAAATAGTACTGCATGCCGTTGAAATCGACATGGAAGTTATACATGCCTGCCTGCAAAGGCGTGGTGGAAAGGTTCTTTCTGACGACCTGCATGCTTTCGCTGCCGTCTGCGTCTTTGACGAGCTCCTCAACATACGCATAGACGTTGAAGGAATCCTTGACGGGATCGCCGCCCGAGAAGGTTGCCGTGGTGGAGATGCCGGTCGTATCGAACATCTTGCCTTCCGCCTGTGCAAGGTTGGTGGGATTGGTCGCGGTGAGACCGGTGATCTGGCTCGTTGCCTCGAACACGACTTTCGTCAGCGTCATGGAGACTTTTTCGCCGTACCAAACGATTTCGTATGCGTTGTTGGGAACAACGAACGTATCGGTATGCGCCTTCGTCTCGGATCCCTTCGTCATCGTCTCGGTGATCTCGAACACGCCGTCCGTGCGGTAGTTATAGAAGAATTCGACAACTGCGCCGTCGCCTGCGCCTTCTGCGGAAGGAGCAAGGTCTGCGGCGAGGATCTGATCGCCGTCGCGGTAGATGACCCACGGGGTGTCGGTAGGAGACGCTTCGCCGCCGAGAGGACCTGCGTCGCCGGTGCCGCCGTCGGGAACGACAAACGCGTTCTGAGGACCTGCCTTGATGATCCAGTTATCGCCGCGGGGAAGAGTGCCGGCGGAGCCGTTGCGGAGACCCATCAGAGGAGTGTTCCACGCGTTGCCGGTGTCGACCGCGTCCATCTTGAACGTAAAGCGGACGGACTGACCTGCGACAAGGGTGCCGAGCGTTGCATGCGCTTCGCCGGAGACGGGACCCGCCGCATTCTCATAATGCGCCGCGCCTTCGCCGGGCGTGAACGTAGCCGCGCCGTTCCATGCGCCCATGACTGCCTTATCGTTCAGATTGTCAAACGTCTGCTGAACCGCGCCGCACGCGCACTTGCCGTTCACATAGTTGTGGTTGACAGTGACGGTATAGGTAGCGGTCTTGGGCGTCTCTTCCTGTTCCTTCGGCGTGACGGTGACCGTGAAGGTCTTGCCACCGACTTTGGAATCGAAGCCGCCGTCGTCGACGTCGTACTTATCCGCTTCGAGCGTCTGGTATTCTTCTTCGCCATCGTAGAGAACTTCGACTTTGAGATTACCGGTTGCGAACGCTTCGCCTTCGGTGAATTCCGTCTTTTGTCCGCTGAGACGAACCGTCTTGATCACACTGCTGCCACCGCAGGCAAACAGGAACAAGGAACAGCTCATTGCGAACAAAAGAGTTAAAGCTACTTTCAGCTTTCTCATATTGTTACTGATCCCCCTAAAAGATTTTTTACCATGATTTTATGGCAGAAAACATTCTACACCAAATTTTTACCTGTGTCAATACCTTTTTCCATAATTTTTTCCAAACAAATTTTATTGCCCGCTCCTCACGGAACGGGCAAGCGGCTCTTTTTCCCGCCCTTCGGGCGGATGGAGCCTTCCTTCTCTCCTAATTTTTCGGATTTTCCCGCAAAACTGCGGCGTTTGGCGCCGATCGCGCCATTGCGGCAAGTTTTTCTTCGAGAAGCCGCGCGCCGAGTTCCGGATCGTTCACGCCCCGCACCGCCTCCTCCATCGGACAGGGACCGTCCCCGCGGCGGTTCACGATCTCCTTCGTCCGCCTCGCGCACGCGTGCGCGATACCATATAGAGAAAGAATCTCCTCGCCCGCATCACTCAGCGTTTCGGCATAGACCGCGCGGACGTTCAGTTTGCGGTACAAAAGCGCGGCGGCGCGGCCGACGATTCTGTCCGCCGCAGACCAGCCCGGGAGCGTCCCCTCTCTGCATAGCTCCGCGAGCGGGACAATCCCCCGCTCCGTGCGGGAAAAGCTCTCCTCTCCCCGCACGAATACGCACGTCAGCGCGGGATCGGCGCGCAAAATCGCCGCGGCGCGGTCGAGATCGGACATGGGACGGCCCGAATCGGCGCGAAGATGTTCTGCCATCAAGATTCTCCTTTTATTCGAATTGTTTTGCCACTTTCCGGAGCAGACTTCTGATTTCGAGATGCTGCGGGCAGGAACTCTCGCACTTGCCGCAGGCGATGCACTCGCTCGCCCGTCCGCCCTCGCGGGTAAAGTTGTCGTAGTAGACGTCGCTGTTCCAATCCTTGTAGAGTTTCTTCTGGTTCATGCAGGCGAACAGGTCGGGAATGGGGATCTTTTTGGGACAGCCATCCGTGCAATAACGGCATGCCGTGCAGGGAATGAAATCCTCGCTCGAAAGAACCGCGCGCACATTCAGAATCGCCGCCCGTTCCCGCTCGTCGAGGGGCTTGAAATCGGACATGAAGGAGAGATTGTCCCGCATCTGCGCAAGATTGCTCATGCCCGAGAGGACCATGAAGATCCCCTCGAATCCCGCCGCAAAGCGGATGGCATAGCTCGCGTTGCTTCCGCCGTGCAGTCCCCGCAGAATCTCGTCCGCCGCCGCGGGAAGCCTGACGAGCGTTCCGCCCTTCACGGGCTCCATCACGATGACGGGCTTGTTGTGTTTGCGGCAGACTTCGTAGCAAAGACGGGATTGGATGGAGCGGTTGTCGTAATCCGCATAGTTGAATTGGATTTGCACGACTTCGACTTCGGGATTTTCGGTGAGGATCATGTCGAGCACGTCCGCCTTGTCGTGAAAAGACAGCCCGACATGGCGAATCTTCCCCTCCTTTTTGAGTTCGAAGGCGATCTCATAGGCGCGGCACCGCTTGTATTTCTTATAGTTGTGCGCGTTCTGCGCGTGCATGAGATAGAAATCGAAATACTCCACCCCGCACGCTTTCAGCTGGCTTTCAAAGAAGGGACGGATCTCCTCCTCGCGATGGAAGAAGTTCTCCGTGAGCTTGTCGGTGAGCGTAAACGCCTCGCGGGGATAACGCGCAACCACGCAGTCGCGGATCGCCGTCTCGCTCAGCCCTCCGAGATAGCCGTGCGCCGTGTCGAAATAGTTGAACCCGCTGTTCAAAAACTCGTCCGTCATGGCGCAAAACTCGGGATAATCCACTTCCTTTCCCTTCATGGGCAGGCGCATACAACCGAACCCGAAGTTTTTCTTTACCTTTTCGAACATATTCCTCCCTCCGAAGCGGTCGATAGCCGAATTATATCACATGTCCCGAAAAAAATCAATGACAGGCGGGTGAAAATCCTCCCGCGAGCCTGAAAATTCTCAAAATACGGCGGGACGGAATGAAACGGCACGGCGGGGTGGGTGCCCTGCACCCGCCCCGCCGCCTTCAAGCGCCGTTTACAGCATTCTCACATATTCGGGAAGCGTGGAAAGTTCGCTGTCCGTCTGATAGGTGAAATAGGAATTCAGAAGCCGCAGCGCGCGCTTTTCGCCGTCGAGGAGATCGCCCTCCGCGCGCTCCCCCAACCCGCGGCGAATGGCGAGATAGGTGACCTCGCTCGCGGGGACGCCCTTTCCGCAGCCGTCGCAGCAGAAGGAGCCGCTCTCCATGTCGAACCGCATCCTTCCCGCAAGCCGTTTTCCGCAGACGGGGCAGGTTTCCGCCGCACGGACGGGATATCCCGCCGCCTTCAAGGCACAGAGAAAGAAGCCGAGCAGCGCAAAGACGGGAGATGCGTCGCACATTCTGCGGAGCGAGCCCGCCGCCGAGACGAGCAGTTCCCCGCTCTCGATCTCTTCGAAGAGAATCTTGTCGCAGATCTCGCAAAGGGAGGAGGCGGCATAGAAGGCGCCGATGTCCTCGCGCAGTCCGAAAAACCCGTCGTGCAACGACGCCGAGATGACGGTGCGGCGGCCGCTCTTTTCGGCAAGAACATATTCCGCAAAACAAAAAGGCTGGGCGGCAAAGGACAGCTTTGCACCCGCCTTGCGCACTCCCTTCGCCGCCGCGGAAATCTTGCCGCGGTCCGCGGTAAGGAGAGTGATCATCTTGTCGTTTTCGCCGTAGTCGGCGGTCCTCAAAACCAATGCGTCCGTCTTAAATTCCATCGTTTGATCGCCGTTTGAACGCACGGTCTCTTGCAAAATCCGTGACGTCAGTCCTTCAACTGTTTATAGAGCATGTAATAGGAGACGTTTCCCGTCCGTTCGAACATCTCCCATGCGAGCTCCCGAGCATCGTTGTTTTCGCGCATCGTCTTTCCCCCTTGCTATCAGTATGGGAAGATCGCGCGTTGCTATACGCCCAAGCGCCGCGCCTGCCCGGGCGGACGGTCCGAGGAAAATTTTACTCCTCTTCCCCCGAATATCCGAATTCGCGGAGCATTCTGCCCTTGTCGCGCCAATCCTCGCGGACTTTGACATAGACCGTGAGGAATACCTTTCTGCCGAGAAATTTTTCCATATCCTGCCGGGCGAAGGACGCCGCCTCTTTGAGCGCCTTTCCCTGTTTGCCGATCAGAATCGCCTTATGGTTCTGTTTTTCGCAGACGATGTCGAGATTGACCTCGAACATTCCGTCCTCACGCGGTCCGAAGCGGTTGACGACGATCGCAACCCCGTGGGGAATCTCCTTGTCGTATTTGAGAAGAATCTTCTCCCGCATGATCTCGGCGACCATGAACTTTTCGCTCTTGTCCGAGACGACGTTTTCGGGATAGAGCGGCTCGCCCTCGGGAAGAAGGGAATACAGTGCGGAGAGGAGCTGTCTGAGATTCTTTCCCTTCCGCGCCGAAACGGGGTAGACGTCCTGCGAAATCCCCGCCTCATAGAGCGTTTTTACGTCCGCGGGGATCTTTTCCTCCGGCATGATGTCGATCTTGGTGTAGGCGACGATCATGGGGAGCCCGAGCGCGGCATATTTTTTGATGAGCGCAATGTCGCTCTCCGACACGCCCGCATGTCCGTCGTGTACGAAGAGAATCGCGTCCACTTCCTTGCTGGTGTTCTCCGTCGTGCGCATCATGAGGCTCGTCAGCTCGTTGCGCTGGCGGTAGATGCCGGGGGTGTCCGCAAAGACGATCTGTCCCTCCTCGCGGTTGAGGATGCCGAGAATCCTGTCCCTCGTTGTCTGGGGCTTGGGGGACACGATGGCGACCTTCTCCCCCACGAGCACGTTGATGAGCGTGCTCTTCCCTGCGTTTGCCTTGCCGATCACGGCGATTGTTCCGCTTCTCACCTTCTAATCCCTCGCCAATCCGAGTTTTTGCATGACCGTCTCTTCTTGTTCCCGCATCCGCGCGCGGTCCGCCTCCGTCTCATGATCGTATCCGAGGCAGTGAAGCACGCCGTGCACGGCGAGATAAAAGAGTTCTCTGCGATAGCTGTGACCGTATTCCTCCGCCTGCTCCCTCGCGCGCTTTTCGCAGATCACGACGCTGCCGAGCAGAAGCCTGTCCTCCTCGTCGAGTTCCTCCCCGTGCTCCGCGGCGAGAATGGGCGCCCCGGGCGTGAGTTCCATCGTGGGAAAACTCAACACGTCCGTCACTTTGTCGATTCCGCGCTGGGTGCGGTTGAGCTCACGGATCTCCTCTTCTCCGACGATGAGAATCTCCGCGGAGAGCGGATCCCCCTCCGCAAGGTCTTGAAGCGCGCGGCAGAGCTCCTCTCTGTCCCGCTCGCCGAACTGTTCGGCATCGAGATAAAACTCACTCATTCTCGTCTCCGCTGGTGTCCACGACCGCCTGACGCTCCCGGTTGAACCGGATGGACGGATATTTCACGCGATGATGATGAACGCCCGAGAGCGCGTCCACGATCGTCTGCTTGATGATTGTGAGATCGCGCATCGTGATGTCGCAGGTTGCGAATTGGTCGAGATCCATGCGCTCCTCGATGATCGACCGCACGACCCGTTCGACGTTTTCGGGGGAGCGGTCTTTGAGGGCGCGCGCCGCCGCCTCGGAGGCGTCCGCGATCATGATAATCGCCGCGATCTTGGTGTGGGGCGTGGGACCGAGATAGGAATAATCCCTGATGTTTGCGTCCCCGCCCGAAAGGCGCATTGCCTTGTCGTAGAAATATTTGATGGGAAGCGTGCCGTGATGTTCGCGCGCCACGTCGGCGATCTCTTCGGGCAGACGCGCCGCCGTCAGAAGGTCGTAGCCGTCCTTTGCGTGCGAACGGATGATGTCGGCGGACAGCTCGGGCGTGAGCTCGTCGTGCACATTATAGTCGGTCTGGTTCTCGGTGAAGCAGTCGGGCTGTTTGAGTTTTCCCACGTCGTGATAGTACGCCGCGGCGCGGGCGAGCTCGGCATTTTCGCCGATCGCAATCGCGCTCGTCTCGGCGAGCTGCGCCACGATGAGGGAATGGTTGAACGTCCCCGGCGCCTCCGTCCTCAGCCGCTTTATGAGCGGGACGTTCGCACTCGTCAGTTCCCGCAGACGGAATACCGTGAGTCGGTTAAAGACGAATTCGAAGAGGGGCAAAAAGCACATCGCGAGCGCGGAGGAGAGGAAACAGCCGAGAATCCCATACCCCGCGGAGGCGACATAGGCGATCCAGTTATTCTGCACGTTAATCGCGGGAAGTTCCAGAAGAAGGATGATGATCACGGTGGGAATGGACACGAACGTGCCGAGCAGAAGCATTCCGCCGCGCGTCTTGACGCTCCCCGCCGTAAGCACTGCGAACGTGCCGCAAACAAAGCCGAGCATGAGGGAGAAATAGACCTCCGCATTCTGCGCGCCGACCTCGGGCACGGTCGTGTAAGCTCCGCCCGCCGCGAAGTTTTCGGTGTAAGTGTCGATGACGAAGAGCAGCAGGGAAAAGACAAAGTTGAGCAGGATCGCCTGTCTGCGGTTGAAGAGGAAGAGGCACAGAAGCGCGAGCATCGCCGTCGGACGGGCGAATACGCTCACAAATCTGCCGAAGATGTAGCACAGCAAGACGCAGAGAATGAAGAGCGCAAAGACGAGACACACGTTCCTCAGATCCACCAAAAACGCCTTGTCCTCAAAGTAATAGTAGTAATAGACGATATAGAACAGGAGAAGAACGCAGATGCACAACGACAGGAACTTCGGGAAGTTCTCGGCAAAGTAATTCTGCCACTTCGTCGGGCTGTTGATGACAATCATGAGAAAGACGAACAGAATAAAGACGAGATAGCACGCCGCAAAGACGAGCGCGCTGCCGATCAGCCGTCCTTTTCCGATCCGGATCGTATCTTCGCTTTTCATCTCTTTTCTCCTTTGCTTTTTTTCAGCGCGTCGCGCTCATAGGCGCGAACAATCTTCATGACGAGCGGATGCCGCACGACGTCCTTCTCTGTCAGCGTGCAGACGCGGATCTCCTCGATATCTTTCAGCAGGGCGACCGCCTGTTTCAACCCGCTCGTCTTGCCGTCGGGAAGATCGGTCTGGG
>CANRGR010000067.1 GCA_947630245.1 uncultured Clostridia bacterium
CGGCACGCAAGGCGGCGGCACGCAGGGCGGCGGCACCGAACATACCCATGACATGACAAAGCATGAAAAGCAGGAGCCCACCTGCACCGCCGAGGGGACGATAACCTATTGGCACTGTTCGGGTTGCCAAAAAGACTATCTCGACCCCGACGGGAACACCGAGGCGGGCGATCTCACCATTCCCAAACTCAAACATGACATGACGGAACATGAAAAGCAGGATCCCACCTGCACTGCCGAGGGAACAGTAGCCTATTGGCACTGTTCGGGCTGCAATAAAAATTATCTCGACGAAGAGGGAAACCAAGAGGCGGGCGATCTCACCATTCCCAAACTCGATCATGACATGACGAAGCATGAAAAGCAGGATCCCACCTGCACCGCCGAAGGGACAGTAGCCTATTGGCATTGTTCGGGTTGCAATAAAAATTATCTCGACGAAGAAGGAACCACCGAGGCGGGCGATCTTACGATCGAGAAGCTCGAACATACCCCCGAAGAATACATCGAACTTCAACCCACCTGCGACGTTCCGGGCAAAAAATATCAGCGTTGCTCCGTCTGTCATACCCCTCTCTCGGGCGAGGAGGAGATCTCCGTACTCGGTCACGATTGGGGCGATTGGGTGTACAATAACGACGCGAAGTGCGAGATGGACGGCACGGAGACCAAGCGTTGCAAGCGCGTGGGCTGTGTGGCGAGCGAAACGCGCACGAAGGAAGGCAGCGCGCTCCAACACGACTATGACGAAAACGGCAAGTGCCGCCGCGACGGTTGCGGCGACACGAACGGTCCCAAGACGCCCTCTTCGGGAGGCTCGATCTCGCAAGGTGATAAAGTTATCTTCGGAAGCTATCCGCAGACGGAAGTGCAGGACAGCGCATTGAAGAGCACACTTACGGCGCAGGCGGGAACGCTTCCCACGGAGCAGAGCGCGGGCAAGTGGACGGATTATGGATATTATTACGGGACCGACAATATCGGCTCTGAGGCGGTCCATAGTTACATGTGGTATCAGGACATAAGTTACGGCGGCGAGAAGTACCGCGGGGTGTACTTTACGAGTTACAGGTCATACTCGACATCGGACAGTTCTTCAGCAAGCAACAGCTGGCAGGACGACAACGGATACGATGTTGGCACGGTGTATTGGTTCCGATATGAGCCGATCGTGTGGCGGGTGTTGGAACAGAAGAACGACACAGCGCTCCTCACGGCAAACATCATTTTAGACAGCCAACAGTACTATCACAATATAAGCACCAGAGGCTCGAGCAAGCCGATTTATCCCAACAATTATGCGGAGAGCGACATCCGTGCCTGGCTGAAGGATACGTTCTATGAGACGGCATTTGACGAATATGCGAAGTCGTTCATTGAGACGACGGAAGTGGATAACAGCGCTTCCTCCACACAATCGAGCAACAACTCCTATGCCTGCGAAAACACGCAGGACAAGGTTTTTCTGCTGAGCTATCAAGATGTTCTGAACCCTTCTTACGGGTTTAATTGGAGTGATTTAACACACGATACGGCGCGGCAACTGAAGAGTACGGACTATGCGAAGTCGCAGGGCGTTTGGCAGTCTACGGATAGCAGATATCGCGGCAACAGCTGGTGGTGGCTACGCTCGCCGACTCTCGGTAGTGGCAACGGTGCGTACACCGTCGGTCACGAGGGCGGCGCTTACAGTAGCAGTGGTGTCAACACTACTTACGGCGGTGTTGTTCCCGCTTTGCGGATTAAACTTTCCGAAAGTTCCACGCCCGAAACTCCCGCGGGCGATCCCGTTTGGAAGGACGATCATACCGTCCTCTTCGGCTGTTATCCGCAGACGAAAGTGGGGGGCGAACTGAAAAATAAGCTTACGGCGCAGGCGGGGAGGCTTCCCACGGAAGATAACTCGGGCAAGTGGACGGATTACGGATATTATATTGACGGCTCGGTGCAGAGTTACATGTGGTATCAGGACTTAAGCTACGGCGGCGAGAAGTACCGCGGGGTGTACTTTACGAGCTACCGCCCGAATTCGACAACAAACAGCTCTTCCGCAGACAACAGTTGTCAGGACGATAACGGATACAATATAAATACGGTGTATTGGTTCCGATACGAGCCGATCGAGTGGCGGGTGTTGGAGCAGAAGGATGGCACGGCGCTCCTCATGGCGAACATCATTTTAGACAGTCAGGCATATCAAAACGAATATGAATACCAACAAAATGACAAGTACTGGCAAGATGGCAAATACTACACACATTCGAACGGTGCACCGGCAGGGACCTACGCAAATAATTATAAATACAGCACGATCCGCAGCTGGCTGAGGGATACGTTCTACGAGACGGCGTTTGACGAATATGCGAAGTCTTTCATCGAGACGACGGAAGTGGAGAACAGCGCTTCCTCCACACAATCGAGCAGCAACCCCTATGCCTGCGAGAACACGCAGGACAAGGTATTCCTGTTGAGTTATAGGGATGTTCTGAACGCTTCTTACGGGTTCAGTTCGAGTTATAGCTCATACGATACGGCGCGGCAGCTGAAGAGCACGGACTATGCGAAATCGCAAGGCGTATATGTGGATAACAGTGGGTCTTACGCCGGCAACGGCTGGTGGTGGCTGCGCTCGCCGGACGACTATAATAACGGCAATGCGAACTACGTCAATTACGGCGGCTACGCCAACGACCACCTCCATTATGTCCATATTGCGTTCGGCGGCGTGGTTCCCGCTTTGCGGATCAAATTGTAAATCTCGGAGCCGAGAGACATCGTTTCCCCGCGCCTTTGAACAATGAACATAAAAACAGCGGAAATTCTCCGCTGTTTTTTCTTGGCTAAATTCTTGCTGCCCCTTTAAGGGGAAGTGGCGAACGCAGTGAGCCAAAAGGGTTTCAACCCCTCAGTCTCGGCTACGCCTCGACAGCTCCCCTACACCACCCCGCAAAAACATGACGTCTTTTTGCGGGGACCCCGAGGGGCGCCAAGTGAGAGCCTTCTCTGTCATACCGACGACCGAGCAACGCGAGGGAGGAGTGTATCCCCCGATACGAAGTCCGCACCCGCTGTCATACCGAGGGTGTAGCCCGAGTGTATCCCCTTATCCAACAACGACCGAGGGGATTCACTCCCCCCTTCGGGGGTCGGAATGACAGTAAAAACAAAAAAGCGTTCCTATTACGTCATTCTGAGCCTGTCGAAGAATCGCCACAGTCTTAAAAATCAAGGCGATGTTTCGACTCCGCTCAACATGACGTATTTGAAACGCCTGTCTGTTTTTCGCTGTCATACCGACGACCGAGCGGGGCGGGGCACCCCTTCGGGGGTTCGGAATGACAGAAAAACATCGGGCGCGCCGCGGCATTGCCGCGGCGCGCCCGCTCGATATGAGCTTTTCTGTCCGCTCGATATGAATTTTCATGCCCTCGGAATGAAGTATCATGCCGCTCGATATGAACTTTCATACCCCCGGAATGGCAAGGGGGACGACGGGCGCGTTCATCGTTCACATGTCAGGAGATGAGGCGCTTCCAGATCTCCTCGAAGCGTTCTTCGAGCGCGAGAACGTCCTCGGCGAATTTGCGGATGTCCTCGTCCTCCTCGTCCTCGCTCAGATCGGCGAGGGAGGAGCGGATCGCGGTGATCCCCATCACGGTTCCCTGCGCGAGCATCTCCGCGATGTGCGCGCGGGAGTTGTCCGTCATGGTGTTCATCTTGATGCTCGACCACATCATCGCCTTTTTGATGGGACCGGGGTTTTTGAGTTCGATGTTCTTGTCCTTTGCGAGAATGGCGGCGCGGCCGCACATCTTTTCGTATTCGTCATGTTCGCGCATGAGCTCTTCGCGCACGTCGGAGTCCTCCGCCTCAGGCAGAATATCCGAGATGGATTGCAGGGCAAGCTGGCAGTTCCTGTGCACTTCCGCCAGAAGCTCTTCGCTCTTTTTGAGTTCCATACCGTTCTCCTTTTTCTATCCCAAGTTTGGATAAATGGACGGAAATTATACGAAAAGCGACCGAAAACCGCTTGACAATTCCCGCTCGTTATGATAAATTGTACGATGAGCCGCTAAGGACGGGCAGAAAGCATCCTGAAACAGGGGATCGCCTAAGAACCTTGCGAGACCGGGAAGAGGAGGTAAAAAATCGTGTACGCGATCATCGAAAACGGCAGCAAACAGTACAAGGTTTCCGAGGGCGACGTCGTGAGAGTGGAGAAACTCAAAGCGGAAGTCGGCGAGGAAGTCACCTTCAACGCGGTGCTTGTCGCGGACGACGGCGGCGTCAAGGTCGGCAAGGAAGCCGAGGGCGCAAAGGTCACCGCGAAGGTCGAAGCGCAGGATAAGTACAAGAAGATCATCGTCTTTAAGTACAAATCCAAGAAGAACGAGCGCAAGAAACAAGGTCACCGCCAGCCGTTCACCGCAGTGAAGATCGAAAAGATCTCGCTCTGAGGCACATGGGGCATCCGCCCGAAAATTATCAGTAAGGAGAAAGAAAAATGTTTTTTATTGCATTATTCGCTCATAAAAAGGGAACGGGATCTTCGCACAACGGCAGAGACAGCAATGCGAAGCGTCTCGGCGTAAAACGTCAGGACGGGCAGACGGTCCATGCGGGGACGATCATCGTGCGCCAGCGCGGCACGAAGATTCATCCGGGCGAGAACGTCGGCATCGGCGGCGACGATACCCTCTTCGCTCTGACGGACGGCGTCGTCCGTTTCAAGCGTTTGGGCAGAGATAAGAAGCAGGCAACCGTAGAAGAAATCAAAGAAGCATAACATGAGAGCCTCCCGTATTCGGGAGGTTCTTTCTTGCGCGCGGAAAAAAATTCCCGCCCGCCCCCGCTCCCGCCGCTCACCCCGCTTGCATTCCCGTTGAAAATATGGTATACTTTGATCTATGAAGGTGTTTGCAATCAGCGATCTGCATCTCTCGGGGCTCACGGACAAGCCGATGAACGTATTCGGTCCAGGCTGGGAGGGGCACTTCGAAAAAATAAAGGCGGATTGGGAGGCGAAGGTCGGCGACGAGGACGTCGTTCTCATCGGCGGGGACACGTCCTGGGGAATGTATCTCGAAGAGGGCATGTACGACGTCCGCTCTCTCTTGCCGCTCCCGGGGAAGAAGGTATTCATCCGCGGGAATCACGACTATTGGTGGAACGGAATCACGCGCATCCGCGCCGCCGCGCCCGACGAGACGTTCTTTTTCTTGCAGAACGACTGCGTGCGGATCGGCAATTTCGTGATCGCGGGCTCGCGCGGCTGGACGTGCCCGGGGAGCGCCGACTTCACGGAACACGACATGGCGCTCTATCTGCGCGAAGGGGAGCGGTTCAAGCTCTGTTTTCAGGAAGTGAAGAAGGTGCGCAGGGAGGGGGACAAGCTCATCGCGCTCATCCATTTCCCCCCCTTCAACGTGAAACTCGAAGACACCCTCTTCACCCGTCTCTTCGAGGAGAACGGCGTGGACAAGGTGGTATTCGGACACCTGCATGGCGCGGGATATTTCCCGCTCAGATCGGAGAAAAATTCGATCGAATACTATCTCACGTCGTGCGACAAAGTGCGGTGCGCATTGACGCAGATCTATTGACGCAAGGAGAAACCATGAAGGATATCTTGGGATTGCTTCCCCTCGAAGCGGAGAAGATCGACAGGATTCTCTCGCTGGGGCTTACGATGAAGGCGCGCCTCAGGCGCGGCGAAAAGACGCTGCCGACGCTTGTCGGTAAATCGGCGGTGACCCTGTTCTATGAAAATTCCACGCGCACGCGCTGTTCGTTCGAGCTGGCGGGGAAATATCTCGGGGCGCAGGTCGTCAACATCTCGGCGTCCTCCTCCTCAGTGCAGAAGGGGGAGAGCCTCGTGGATACGGGCAAGACGCTCGACGCGATGAAGAACGACTTCATCATCATCCGCCATCCGATGAGCGGCGCGCCGGGACTGCTTGCGAGAACGGTGAAGGCGCACGTCGTCAACGCGGGCGACGGAATGAACGAACATCCCTCGCAGGCGCTCCTCGACATGCTCACCATGCGCGAGCATTTGGGAACGATCGAGGGGCTGAGAGTGGCGATCCTCGGGGATATCCGCCATTCGCGCGTCGCAAAGAGCAATCTCTATGGATTGAGAAAGCTCGGCGCGGAAGTCAGAATGTTCGCTCCCGCAACCCTCATGCCCGCGGGGCTCGCTACGATGGGCGCGAAGATCTGTTCCTCGCGCGAGGAGGCGGTCGAGGGCGCGGACGTCGTCATGGGATTGCGCATCCAGCTCGAACGGCAGAAGGCGGGGAATTTCCCGTCCCTCTCCGAATATGCGAAATATTACGGCGTCAACGAGGACGTCATGAAATACGCCAAACCCACGGCGCTCATCATGCATCCGGGTCCCGTCAACCGCGGCGTGGAGCTCACCTGCGGGCTCATCGACGGGGAAGCGAGCCGCATCGAGGATCAGGTCCTCTCCGGGCTCGCCGTGCGCATGGCAATGCTCACCATTCTGAATGAGGAGGAAGAGGCATGATTTTCAGAAATGCGGATGTCGTTTTGGGACGCGAAGTCGTCCGCGCCGACATCCGGACGGAAAGCGGCAGAATCGCCGAGATCGCGGAGTCGATCCAAGCGGACGGCGAGAGCATAGACTGCACGGGGCTCACCGTATTCCCCGGGCTCATTGACATCCATGTCCACCTGCGCGATCCGGGATACGAACAAAAAGAGGATATTTTCAGCGGCAGCCGCGCCGCCGTCAAGGGCGGATTCACGCAGATCTGCTGTATGCCCAACACGAATCCCGTCATCGACAACAAGGTCGTCGCCGCCTACATCAAGGCGCGGGCGGCGGAGGCGGATCTTTGCAAGATTCATCCCATCGGCGCGATCACGAAGGGACAGAAGGGGGAGGAACTCTCCGCGATCGGCGGCATGAAGGCGGCGGGGGTCGTCGCCCTCTCCGAGGACGGGAAGAGCGTCCGTAACTCCAAGCTCATGGCAAACGCCATGCTTTACGCGAGCGATTTCGGGCTGAAATGCCTCTGCCATTGCGAGGACGCCGCGCTCACGGAGGGTTGCTCCGTGCACGAGGGGACCTATTCCACTCTCACGGGATTGAAGGGAAGTATCCGCGCGGCGGAGGACATCATGATCGCCCGTGACATCTGCCTTTCCGAGAGCCTCGGCATTCCCGTGCACATCTGCCACGTCTCGACATACAGCGGCGTGAAGCTCATCCGCGAGGCGAAGGCGCGCGGCGTCAAAGTCACGGCGGAGACCTGCCCGCATTACTTCACCCTCACCGACGCGGCGATCGCAACGTTCGATACGAACACGAAAGTCAATCCCCCGCTGCGGGAGGAGAGGGACCGTCTCGCGATCATCGAGGGGCTCAAAGACGGCACGATCGACTGCATCGTGACCGATCACGCTCCCCATCATGAGGACGACAAGAACGTCGAATACGATCTGGCGGCGTTCGGGATCAGCGGGCTCGAAACGAGCTTTGCGCTCTCGTATACCGCGCTCGTCGGGCGCGGCGGCTGCCGCAAGCGGGGGGCGGGGGACTTCACCCTTCCCGATCTCTCGGAGAAGATGAGCGCCAATCCCGCGCGGATTCTCGGGCTCGAAGGCGGGGAGATCGCCGTCGGCGCGCCCGCGGATCTCACCATCGCGGATTTGGCGCAGGAGTGGACAATCCGTCCCGCCGAGTTCGTCTCCCGCGGGAAGAACACCCCGTTTGCGGGCAGAAAAGTATTCGGAAAGATCAGATACACCGTCGTCGACGGAAAGATCAAATACCCGTTCCCCGCTCTTGGCGGCGCGGGAACAGACGGAGGAGCGCGGAAATGATCATCGACCGTCTCATTCAGAGAATTGCGGAATTACAGAATCCCACCTGCGTGGGATTGGATACGGCGTTTTCCTATCTGCCCGATGAATTGCGCGCGGGCGCTCAAAGCGCGGAAGAGAAGGCGCGCGCGGTGCTCGGATTCAACGAAAGAATCATCGACGCCGTGTGCGATCTCGTGCCCGCCGTGAAGGTGCAGATCGCCTACTATGAGCCGCTCGGGGCGGCGGGGATTGCATGTTTTTCCGAGACCTGCGCCTATGCGAAGCGGCGCGGGCTCTTCGTCATCGCAGACTGCAAACGGGGGGACATCGGCGCGACCGCGGCGCAGTATGCGGAGGCGTTTCTCGGAGAACAATCGCCGCTCGGGTGCGATCTTGCCACCGTCAACGGCTATCTCGGCACGGACGGCGTCGCGCCCTTTCTGAGTCAGTGCGAACAAAACGATAGGGGGATCTTCGTCCTCGTCAAGACGAGCAATCCCTCCTCGGGCGAATTGCAGGATTTGCGCCTTCCGGACGGACGGACCGTATACGAATGTATGGGAGATATGGTCGAAGCGTGGGGCGAGAACTCGCGCGGCAGATACGGATTTTCCCGCGTGGGCGCGGTCGTCGGGGCGACCTATCCCGAGGAGGCGAAGATCTTGCGCGCCCGCCTTCCCCACACATTCTTTCTCGTCCCCGGATACGGGGCGCAGGGCGGAAACGCCGAAATGCTGAAAAACTGCTTCACGGAAGGGGGATTGGGCGGAATCGTCAACAATTCCCGCGGAATTCTCTGCGCCTATCGCAAGACGGGCGGGGATTTTGCGTCCGCGGCGCGTGCGGCGACGCTTGCGATGCGCGAGGATCTTCAAAGCGTCTTGGGGGAAATATGCGCGAACTGACCGCAACGGTGCTCGAAAACAAGCGGATCGCCGAGGAGATCTATTCGCTCACCTTCGCCTGCGAGGAGGCGGTTCCCGTGCGTGCGGGACAGTTTGCGATGGTCGGCGTGGACGGGTTTCCCCTCCGCCGTCCGATCGCCGTCTGCAAGGCGGAGGGCGAACGGATCACCCTCTGTTACCGTCTGAAAGGGGAGGGGACGCGGCGGCTCGCGGCGTCCTGTTCGCGCGGGGAGAAACTCTCCGTGCTCCTGCCTCTCGGGAACGGGTTTTTCGTCGCCGGACATGAAAAGAAAGTCGCCGTCGTCGGCGGGGGCGTGGGGATCTTCCCGCTCGTCTCCGTCATCCGCGAATATGCGGAGAGCAAGGAAATTTACGCCTATATGGGGTTCAGAAACCGCGCGGCGATCTGCATGGAATACGAAATGAGGCGAGGGAAGGAACTCGTCATCTCCACGGACGACGGCAGCGCGGGCTGCCGCGGCACGGCGGTGCAGGCGCTGATGGAGAACATCGGGCGGGTGAAGCCCGACGTCATTCTGTCTTGCGGACCCGTCCCCATGCTCCGCGCGCTCAAAAACGCGGTCGCAGGGCGGAACATTCCGACGTATGTCTCCCTCGAAGAGCGCATGGGTTGCGGAATCGGCGCCTGCCTCGTCTGCGTCTGCGAACAGACGAACGGCGCGCACGCGAGAGTGTGCAAAGACGGACCCGTGTTTGAAATTGGAGAAGTTAAAATATAGATTCACGAAATTCTTTTCTCGCTCGCTACGCTCGCTTCGTAAAGAATTTCCGTGAGGGGTTAGGCGATTTGATTTCATGAAACCCGTTCGCCCGCCCACAGTTTGCCTTGCGCAAACAATAAGCGCGAAGTATCGCGTAAATTGAGTGCGCTTATGGAAAAGCGTGGTTTTCCAACGCGCATGGAAATTTAAGGCAACTCCACTGTCATACCGACGACCGAGCGAAGCGAGGGAGGAGTGTATCCCCCGATACGCAGTCCGTACCCACTGTCATACCGAGTGGAGCGCGAAGCGCGGAGCGAGTGTATCCCCCGATACGAAGTCCGCTTTGCATGAGGGGATTCACTCCCCCTTCGGGGGTCGGAATGACAGAGGGTGGAGACTG
>CANRGR010000068.1 GCA_947630245.1 uncultured Clostridia bacterium
CGGCGGCATTGCCCTCGGCATCCTTGCCGTCGGCGCGGCGCTTGTCATGTTCCTTCGCAAGAAGCGCGCTTAAATCGGCAAAGTAGAACATCAAAAAAGGATCCACCCTCGGGTGGATCCTTTTTTGCCTGATTCAGCGCGAATAGACGGTGTTCAGCGGGAATAGACGGTGTTGCCTGCCGCGTCAATGGCAACCACGGCGGGAAACCGCTTTGACCATGTTCCCAAAATGTCATTCCGAGCAGGCGCGCCGCGGCATTGCCGCGGCGCGCCGCCGTCGAGGAATCTTAACCTCAATACAATGTAGAGATTTCTCCACTTCGTTCGCTTCGCTCACTGCGGTCGAAATGACAGAATGGATTCAAAAGAACAAATTGGCTTACTTCGGTCGAAATGACAGAATGGATTCAAAAGAGCCGTTTCGCCGATGATTACGCCTGATTCAGCGGAAATAGACGGTGTTGCCTGCCGCGTCAATGGCAACCACGGCGGGAAACCGCTCCACGCGGAGGCGGTAGATCGCCTCGCTCAACAGCTCGGGGAACGCCACGCACTCCATCTCCTTGATCGCCGTTCCGTAGAGCGCGCCCGCGCCGCCGATCGCCGCAAAATAGACCTTTCCGTTCCGCACAATCGCCGCGCGCGTCTCCTCGCTCATCTCGCCCTTTCCGATCATGCCGCCGAGCCCGAGATCGAGAAGTCGGGGGGCAAAGACGTTCATGCGGGCGGACGTCGTCGGACCGCAGCTCCCGCACACCTTCCCCGCGGGCGCGGGACAGGGACCCGCATAATAGATGATCGCGCCGTTCGGGTCGAAGGGAAGGGGCTCCCCGCGGTCGAGCAGTTCGAACATCCGCCTGTGCGCACAGTCGCGCGCCGTGTAGATCGTTCCCGAGAGCAAAACGCATTCGCCCGCGCTCAGTCCGCGCGCCTCTTCCTCCCCGAGGGGCAGATTCAGTTCCTTCATAAGACCTCCTTTTCGCGGCGCACGCAGTGGCATTGGATATTGACGGCGACGGGAAGCCCTGCAATGTGGGTGGGGGCGATTTCACAGCTTACGCCGAGCGCGGTCACCTTGCCGCCGAACCCCTGCGCGCCGATCCCGAGCGCGTTGATCCGAACAAGCGCTTCCTCTTCGATGGCAGCGACGTCTGCGCGGGGATGCCGCGAGCCGATCTCCCGCAACAGCGCGCGCTTGGAGAGCAGGGCGCAGGAATCGAAACAGCCGCCGATTCCCACCCCGACATACACGGGCGGACAGGGTCGCGAACCCGCAAGCCGCACCGTCTCCTCGATGGCGGAGAGAATGCCTTCGCGCCCTTGTGCGGGCGTCAGCATGTACAGGCGGCTCATGTTTTCGCTTCCGAATCCTTTGGGAAGATAGTTCACTTCGATCTTGTCCCCTTCGACGAGATCCACATGCAGATATGCGGGCGTGTTGTCCCCCGTGTTCTCGCGGGTGAGGGGATCGCAGACGCTCTTGCGGAAATATCCGTCCCGATAGGCGCGGCGCACGCCGTCGTCCACCGCCTCGCCGAGGGGCGCGCCGACGAGGGAGACCTCCTGCCCGATCGAGAGCAACACGACGCTCATGCCCGTGTCCTGACAGACGGGAAGCCCTTCCCGTTTCGCCGTTTGCTCGTTTTCGAGGATCTTCCCGAGCGCAAAATTCGCCGCGCCCGTCTCCCGGTCCGCCGCTTTCCGCAGTGCGGCGCGGCAATCCTGAGTCAGCGTAAGTCCCGCCCGCCGCGCAAGACGGTAAACGCATTCGCCGATTTGTTCCGTATTGACGATTCTCATGCCCTCATTATAGAACAATTTTCCGAAAAAGGGAAGTTTTTATTTGTCCTTTCCCGAAAAAACCGTTATAATATCGGTATGGAAAAAAATGCAGAAATTCCGGAAGAGAGACGCCTGACCGAGGCGGGGATCGCCTATTCTCTCTCCGCCGTCGCCGCGATTGTCATCTCCTTTCTTTTCTCTGCGATCGCCTCCGCCGCGGGAGAAGGATACAGGGAGCGGGAATGGTTTGTGTATCTCAGCTACCTTGTCGCCCAGATCGCCATGCTGATCGCCGCCGCCGTCTATTTCTCCCGCGCCAAAGAGCCGCTGCGCGCGCCCATGCGCCCGCCGAAATGGAAGTATTTCCCGATTGCGATTCTCATGCAGTTCGGGCTGCTCTTTTCGCTCTCCTTTCTCAACGACTATTTCATCGGCTTTCTCGGGAAGCTCGGTTATCATTCCGCGGGGGTGAGCGTTCCCCCTCTTGAAGGATGGAGGCTCTTGCCCGCGATCCTCGTGATTGCGCTCGTGCCCGCCGTCTTTGAGGAATTGCTTTTCCGCGGGATCCTTGCCCGCCGCATGCACGCGAGCGGATGGGGGATCGCGCCCGCCGTGCTCCTCTCGGGCGCGCTGTTTGCGCTCTTTCACGGCAGACCGGAACAGACGGTTTATCAATTCCTCTGCGGGTGCTGTTTCTCCCTCGTCGCGCTCCGCGCGGGCAGTATTCTCCCCACAATGGCGGGGCATTTTCTCAACAACGCCGCGATTCTCACCCTCGGCTCCTTCGGCTATGCGGATTTTACCGCTCTCCCGAAGGGGGCGCTCATCGCCCTCTGCGTGCTCTCCGCGCTCTGCCTTGCGGGAACGCTCGTCTATCTTCTGTTCTTCGATAAGAGCGGGAACCAAAGGGGAACGTTGAAGGGCGGGAAACTCTTCTTTCTCGGCGCGGGGACGGGAATCGCCGTCTGCGCCGTGGAATGGATCTATGCCCTCGTTGTGGGATTTACGTCATGATCAGGATCGGGATTGTCTGCGTCGGGAAACTCAAAGAGGGGTATCTCCGCGACGCCTGCGCCGAATATCTCAAACGTCTCTCCCGCTTCTGCCATGCGGAGATCAGGGAACTTCCCGAGCGCCGCAGTCCGAAGGAAGAGGCGGAGAGCATTCTCAGAGCGTGCAGGGGACATGTCATCGCCCTCGCCGTCGAGGGAGAGGAGCGCTCCTCCGAACAGTTTGCGCGCGACCTTGCGGGGCTTGCCGACCGCGGCGAGGAAATCACCTTTGTGATCGGCTCCTCCTGCGGACTCGACGAGAGCGTGAAGCGCCGCGCGGACGGTCTGATCTCCTTTTCCCGCATGACCTTTCCGCACCAGCTCATGCGCGTCATTCTGCTCGAACAGATCTACCGCGCCTTCATGATCAACGGGGGCGGGGAATATCACAAATGAGGCGTTAAGCGGGATTCGCGCGGACGGGAAAGCATATCATAGGACATGAATGTCTATGAGGAAGTCGAGGCGTTTTACGAAGGCTACCGCGGCGAAAAGCGGGTGTACGGTTACAGCGAACAGCGCCGCCCGCTCTTTGCGATGTTTGTCGGCAGACACGTCCCGCCCGTCGGGATCTCGCAGTATGCGATCCACGGACGGGAGTATCTCACCGCGCTGCTCGCGCTCGAACATCTGCGGCGGGGCGTTCGGCGGGGCGGGGTCTGGATTCTGCCCATGACCAACCCCGACGGCGCGCTTCTGTCCGAGATCGGGATCTCCGCGGCGGACCCCCGAAGGCGCCCGTTTCTCCTCCGCTGTAACGGGGGATTCGATTTCTCCCTCTGGAAGGCGAACGTGGAGGGGGTCGATCTCAACGTCAATTTCAACGCGCGCTTCGGCACGGGACGGCGCAACGTCTTTTCCCCCGCGCCCGAAAATTATGTGGGAGAATCCCCCCTGTGCGCCGCCGAATCCGCCGCCCTCGCCGCCTTTACGCGGGAGACGAATCCCGATTTCACCGTGAGCTGGCACACGAAGGGAGAGGAGATCTATTGGCGGTTTCATCAGTCCCTCTTCCGCGCGCTGAGGGACAAAAAACTCGCAAATTGCCTCCGCCGCGCAACGGGGTATCCCCTCAAAAGCGCAAAGGGCTCGGCGGGCGGCTATAAAGATTGGTGTATCGAAGCGCTCCGCATTCCCGCGTTTACCGTGGAGTGCGGGTCGGACGCGCTCTCCCATCCCCTCGGAAGAGAGCGGCTCTTTGACGTCGCGGGAAAATGCGGGAACGCGCTGCGCGCGCTCACGGAAGGATTCTGAATGGAAGAAAAATTCATGCGCGAGGCGATCCGTCTCGCAAAAAAGGCAAAGGAACGGGGAGAAGTGCCCATCGGCGCGGTGGTCGTGTATGAAGGAAAGATCATCGGCAGGGGGTACAATCTCCGCACGTCCCTGCAAATGGCGACCGCGCATGCCGAGATCCGCGCCATCGACCGCGCGTGCAAGAAGCTCCGAAGCTGGCGGCTGCCCGGGGCGGAACTCTATGTCACGCTCGAACCCTGTCCCATGTGCATGGGGGCGGCGCTCAACGCGCGGATCGACCGCATTTTCTTCGGCGCATACGAACAGAAGGGGAGGAGTCTCACCGCACAGCTCGCGGGGGCGAATCTGCTCAATCATACGATCGAAGTCGTGGGAGGGGTGCTCGGGGAGGAATGCGCCGAACCTCTCACGTCCTTCTTCTCGGAGATGCGGGAGCGAGAAAAAACAAAGAAGGGGAAATAGATGTTTTTCGAGACGGAAGAGAACGCGCTCATCGCAAGGCGCGGAAACGAGACGGTGCGCGTCGAGGGCTGGGGCGAAAACTCGCTCCGCGTCCGCGCGACCGTCAATGCCGGCTTCACGGGGGAGGATCACGCCCTCGGCGAGGCGCATGCGGGCGGCGCCGTTCCGTCGCTGTGTGAGGACGGCGCGCAGATCGTCAGCGGACGTCTGCGCTGTTTTGTGCACACGAACGGCTGGATGGCGTTCTACGCGGGGGATCGGCTCCTTCTCAAAGAGTATTACCGGGATTTTTCCTTCGCCAACGAGCACAGCCCGAGCATGAAACTTGCCGCAAGGGAGTACAAGCCGCACGGGAGCGACTATGCGCTCACGGCGCGTTTCGAGGCGCAGGAGGAGAAGATCTTCGGCATGGGGCAGTACCAGCAGCCCGAGTTCGATCTCAAAGGCTGCATATTGGAGCTCGCCCAGCGCAATTCCCAGATCTCCGTGCCCTTCTTCCTTTCGAGCCGCGGATACGGTTTTCTGTGGAATTCGGAAGGGGTCGGCGAGGCGGCGTTCGGGACGAATTTCACCCGATTCTTTGCCGCATGCGGCGACGAGATCGACTATTTTATCACGGCGGGCGAGACGCCGAAACAGATCCTTGCGCAGTACACCGCCGCCGTCGGGCGCGCGCCGCGCTTTCCCGCGGAACTCCTCGGGCTCTGGCAGAGCAAGCTCCGCTACCGCACGCAGGAGGAAGTCCTCTCCGTCGCAAGGGAGTACGCCCGCCGCGGACTTCCGCTCGACGTCATCGTCATCGACTTCTTCCATTGGATGAGACAGGGGGATTGGAGTTTCGATCCCGCCTATTGGCCCGATCCTTCCGCCATGACGGAGGAACTTCACAGGCTCGGGACGAAGTGCATGGTCTCCGTCTGGCCGACCGTGGACCGCAAGAGCGTCAACTTCTCGCCCATGCTCGCGCGCGGGCTCTTCGTGCGCACCGAGCGGGGCAGCATGCAGTGCTTCGACTTTCAGGGGGATACCGTCATCTACGACGCCACCCATCCCGCCGCGCGGGAGTATCTCTTCTCGGAGCTCAAACGGAATTATCTCGACTGCGGGGTCGATCTCTTCTGGCTGGACGAGGCGGAGCCCGAATATTCCGCCTATGATTTCGATCATTTCCGCTATTTGCGCGGACCCGTAGTCAAGGTCGGGAACAGCTATCCCAAATTCCACGCGAAGGGGATCTTCGAGGGCATGGAGCGGGAGGGGAAACTTCCCGTCAGCCTCATCCGCAGCGCATGGGTCGGAAGCCAGAAGTACGGCGCGCTCGTCTGGTCGGGGGATATTTTCTCCAACTTTGCGTCGCTTCGGGATCAGCTTGCGGCGGGGCTCAACCTCGGCATCGCGGGGATTCCGTGGTGGACGACGGATACGGGCGGCTTCTTCGGCGACGTCGACGCGCCCTTCTTCAAGGAACTGCTCGTCCGCTGGTTCGAATTCTCCGTCTTTTCGCCCGTCCTGCGCCTGCACGGCGACCGCGGTCCGCATGACATTCCCAATCTTTCGGAGGGGGACTGCGGCGGCGGGTTCTCGCCCACGGGCAGGGACAACGAGCTTTGGAGCTACGGGGAGGAAGTGTACGAAATCCTGAAAAAATATCTTGCGATCCGTCTCTCCCTGCGGGACTATCTCCTTTCGGTGTTCGACGAGGCGAGTGAAAACGGGTCGCCCGTGATCCGTCCGCTCTTTTATGAGTTTCCCGCAGACGCGCGGGCGTGGGAGGTCTCCGATGAATACATGCTCGGCGGGAAGTATCTCGTCGCACCCGTACTCTATGAGGGAATGCGGGAGCGGACGGTCTATCTCCCCACGGGCAGATGGAGATCCTTCCACGACGGAACGGAATACGGGGGAGGGGAGATCAGGGCGGCGGCGCCGCTCGACATCATTCCCGTGTTCGAACGCATCCGATAGATAAAAATCTGCGGGCGGCGGAATTCATTCCGCCGCCCGCAGATTCTCTGCCGCGTCTTATTTTTTCTTTTTTCGCAACAAGAGGATTCCGGCGGCGAGCAAGAGAGCCACGACGCCCGCCGAAAGTCCCGCAACGAGGGCGGTGGGAAAGGCGGGCGCCCAATCCGCATAGAGAACGACGTCCCCCGTGACGGTCGCTCCCTCCGCGGACAGCGTGTGCGCTTCGTCGAGATACCACCCCCGAAAGTCGTATCCTTCGCGCTCGGGTGCGGCGGGAAGGGGGAGCGGGTCTCCGTAGCGAACGGTCTCCTCCCGCGGTCCGTCCGGAAGAAGGACGCGCAGGGTGTACCGCCGCGGTCGGGCGGAAAAGAGGGCGCTTACCGTCTCGTCCCCGCGGATTCCCGTGTATTGCCCGCTCCATCCGGTGAATTCGTACTCCGTCTCCCGCGTGCTCTCGCGTTCGGGCGCGGCGGGAAGCCGCGCGCTCTCTCCCTCGCGGACGCGTTCAAAGCCGAGGACGCGGTCTCCGTCCTTGAACGTCACCGTGTAGCAGGGAATCTCCCGAAAGACGGGACGGATGACGATGTCGGACGTGATGTAGGAATAGGAATTGTCCCAGAGATAGAACTCATAGTCGAAATTTTCGTCGGATTGTTTTTGGGGACGCAGCGGCGGCGTTGCGGACGTTCCGTAGGGAACGAGCTCCTCTTTGAGCGTCTCGCCCGCCGCGCCGAGGAAGGTGACTCTGTACTTCCGCGTTTCCCGCCCGAAGAGCGCGCGCAGGGTGAGATCTGCCGTCACATGTTCCGCGTCGCCGCTCCAACCCGAAAAGACGTAGGTGTACTCCTCCGTCGGCTCCATGACGGGCGGATCGGGCAGCTCCGCCGCCCCGTTGTGCGCCACGGTGAGTTCCTCATAGATCTGTCCCTTCCCGTTAAGAAAGGTGACGAGATGCGTGCCGCTTTGGGGAAGGAGCCCGCTCGAAAAGAGACTGCCGCGCACCGCCGCCATCGCCTCTTCGGGAAAGCCGAGCGCGTCCGCGGAGACGAGCATGGATTCCGCAAAGTCCGTGAAGGTCGCCCTCGGAAAGAGATGCGCGAGCGTGGAGAAGAGGAGCGTGCCGAGCGTCTGCCGCGTAAAAAACGCGGGCGCCTTTTTCCACATTTTATAGACGGCGTGCGTGACGATTGTGCTGTTCGAATGCGTTCCGCCGTAGTCGCATCCCGCCGAATAGTGGTCGTGGTTGAGATTGCAGTCGGGAATCTTCGTCTTTGCGTTGCGCTTTTGATCGCCGAAGGGGAGCTTCATGTTGCGGACGGGCGGCTTCCCCTCGGGAACGCCGTTCTCGCCGATCGTCCAGAATTCGTCCTCGGTCGGATCCCGCCCTTCGATGAGCGCGCCGAACAGGTCGGAGAACGCTTCGCTCAGCGCTCCCGATTCGTTCTGATAGAAGAATCCGCCCCGCGCGACGAAGGATGCGACGGCATGGGTGTATTCGTGCGCGATGATGTCCGCCGCGCACCCCTGACGGTAGAGAGAACCGCCCGGGCGGCCGTCGCCGACGTACATGTATGCCGCGTTCACCTCGGGGTAATACCCGCAGTTTGCGTTTTCATATAATCTTCCGTAGTGGACGAGGATATAGAGCGGCACTTCTCCGCGCTCCGCGGCGTTTCCCGCAATGCCGTCGGCTCTGCCGTCGATTCCCCGCCATGCGGTGCCGACATTGGAAGGATCCGCAAAATAGTCGTAGGCGCGGATCGCCGATTCATAGACGCTCACCGCCATCTCGTCGAACCCGCCCGCCTGATCCGTGCATGGGGAAACGATTTCCCCCGACGCGTCCGCGTCATAGACGGCGATGTTGCGCGTGGAATCTTCCAGCCAATGATAGTCCGCTCCGCTCCCCACGGGCAGTTCCACGAGCTCGCCCGCGGCATTGTACATGGGCATTTGCAGGGAATAGGCGGGGGAGGACAGCAGCGTTCTCCCGTCCGCGGCGGAGACGAGCTGTGTGCCTCCGTCCGCCGATACGATCTCATAGCAGTATTCGGCGCGCCCGCCCTCCGCAAAGACGCTCTTTTCTCCCGCGGCGACGCCGCCCGCCGCGGCGAGCGCTTCCTCCCGCGTGAGGGTTTCTTTCCCGACGGAGACAATCTTCTCCATGCTGTCGATTTTGCCCAGCACGGTTCCGTCTTTGTCCACGGAGACGTTCACCCCGCCGCCGTAGACCTCACAGCCGCGGAAGCGCTGCGTAAACTGCAACACGGAGCCGTAGGGGACGTCTATCTTGCCCGAATAGGAGAGCTCGTCCTCCGCGTAGCCGAGCGCGGAGATGAGGGAGGAGGGATCGGACGCGCGCGTAATTTTTTCCGCGGGAAAACAGGGGACGGCGGATCCGATCGCCGCCGCCGCGGCAAGCGCAATCATTCGTAAAAAGACCATAAACTCCCTCCTTTTCGGGTTCCTTCTCTGTATTATATCATGCCGCCGTCAAATTGTCCACGGGAAGCGGGCGGGAAGGAAAGATTTTTTCTCTGTCCGGACCGATTTTTCGGGGGCGGATTTTTGCGCGATAAGTTGAGCGAGAAAGCGAGGAGAAAATCGCGCGAAACGTTTGACTTCCCCCGAAAAAACGGATACAATAAAGGGGCAAAACAATCGAGGAAAGACCATGATCACACACGGTAACGAAATCAAGCTGTTTGCAGGAAATTCCAACCGTCCTCTCGCCGAGGCGATCGCCCGAAAGCTGAATACGGCGTTGGGGGAAGTGGAAGTGACCAAGTTCTCCGACGGCGAGACCAGCGTTCACATCGCCGAGACCGTCCGCGGGAGAGATCTTTTCATCATCCAATCGACTTCCTGTCCCGTCAACGACAATCTCATGGAACTTCTCATCATGATCGACGCCGCAAAGCGGGCTTCGGCGGGCAGAGTTACCGCGGTCATGCCCTATTTCGGCTATGCCCGCCAAGACAGAAAGGCGCGCTCGCGCGATCCCATCACGGCAAAGCTCGTTGCGGATCTGCTCACGTCCGCGGGCGCCGACCGCGTGCTCACGATGGATCTTCACGCCGCGCAGATTCAGGGATTCTTCAACATTCCCGTGGACAACCTGCTCGGCGGACC
>CANRGR010000069.1 GCA_947630245.1 uncultured Clostridia bacterium
TACAAGGGGATACACTCGCTTCGCGCTTTGCGCTCCGCTCGGTATGACAGGGAAGGCGGCCGCCGAACAGGCAACCTCTCTTCGCGCTCAAAAAAAATCGGAATTTTTCAAGAAAATTTTGTCATAATTCCCTATTACTATTTGACAAATTGTCATACAAGGAGTATACTCAAAAGGAAGCGCGGGAACCGAACATGCGCAAACAGGAGGAAATATGAAAACACGGAAAATTGCGATCATGCTCCTCTCCGGAGCTTGTATCCTTTCGATGTCGGCGGGGCTTGCCGCCTGCGGCGACGACGAACTTCCTAACGTCGAGGCGGGGGAATCCACCACGCTTGTCACCGACAAGGCGCCGGACGAACTCACGCCCGAAAACGCGCTCTTTGCCTTTCTTCAAAAGCAGAGCGAACTGCAAAGCTACCGCATCACGACGGAGGGAACCGCGGTTGCCGATCTCATGGGCTACACACAGGAGATCCACAATATCACCTTCAAGAACGGAGAGGATTTTCTCAACCAGGCGAAGTCGGAATCCTTCCTCGTCGACATGGAACATCAGGCGTTCTCCAAGAACGGCAAGGTCGTCTGGCGCGACAGCTTCGACGGCGAGATGAACGTTGCGGAGAAGGAGAGCTATAAAAAGGTCTACGGATTCACGGCGGACGAAATCACCCTCGGCGGCTACATCATCAACGCCAAGACGCTCCGCTATGCGACCCTCGAAAAGACGGAGGGAGACGTCCTTACATACTATTTCCGCCTTGCGGGCGACCAGTCGCTCGACAACGGCACGGCGAACGAATCCGCCACCGCGGCCGTCCGTTTGCAGGCAAAGGCATACGGCTCGCTCGACAACCTTCCCTCCTATTCGGATGTGGACATGCGTCTCACGGTCAAAAAGGACTGGACGCCCGTCTCTTACACTTCCACCTGTTCTTACGATTGTAAGAAGGTGTTCGACATGAACATCGTGCAGACGCTCACCTGCACCTATTCCAACGTGAACGAGACCGTCGTCATTCCGGACGCGGCGAAGTTCAATGAGAAGCTCGGCTCCACGCCCTCGGCGGTCAGTCCCGAAAAAGAGGAGACGGATCCGCTCATGCAGCTGGCGGGCGCCTTCGGCAACGCGATGAACGCGAGCGGCGCGCTCGACCTGCCCGTCTCCGTCTCGATTGATCTCTTTGGAAAGCCCATCACCCTTTCGGGCGAACTTGCGCTCGGGGTCAAACGGGACGCATTGAAGCAGGGCAGCCTCTCCGACGCCGTAACGCTTCGCTTCGATCTCGACATCTCCGCCATCCCGCTCGTCTCGTCGATCGCGAACACCGTCACGGTGCGCTATCCGGGCGACGGATTGCTTTTGATCATGCTCAACCGCAGGGCGGAGGGGAAGGACAACTATCTCTTCACCCAAACCGTCGATCTCAAAGACGCCGTGTCCCTGCCCGGGCTCTCCTTCGCGCCCGAACAGATTCAGGGACTTTTGACCCAATTCATTGATCTGACGGTCACGGACGCAGGCTACACGCTCTCCCTCAAAGAGGCGCCCGTTGCGCTTTTGGACGAAGTTTACGGCGCTCTCATCGACACCGTGGAAGCGGCTCTCGGCGACACGGGGCTCATCCGCTCCCTGCTCGGGACGACGTTCACGGAGATTTCCCTCGGGCTCACGGGCAAGAACAAGATCGAATCGGCGACCTTCCTCATGCGCGGCACGCCCGCGGAAAACACGACGACGGGCGAGAAGATCGACGTCTCCATTGATACCAAACTGATCGGCGGCGCATTCACGAAGCCGTTTACGGGGGAGCTCGATATCCATCTCGACCCCGCGGCCCTGTGGGCGGGAAACTACTTCGCGCTCGCAAAAGCGCATCTTCGCCTCGATCTCACGCCCGCGGCGCCGCTTCTCCAAATGTTCGGAGCGCTCGGCGGCATGATCCCCGATATTCCTTCTTGGCTCAGCGCCGACCTCAACAGTCTCAACGTCTATTATCTTGGCGACGGCGTGTTGACGCTCGCGCTCAACAATGCGGCGGGGGATCCCGTCTTTACGACCGATGTCGACCTGACGCAGTTGATTCCGCCCGTCGGCGGCGGAACAATCGCGATGCAAGGATTGCCCCAGATCATCTTCGAGATCAAGGAAAACGGCTTTGAGATCTCTCTCGGCGAAGCCCTCGTGCAGAAGCTCGACGCCGCGTATCAATCGCTCGTTCAGAAGGCGGTGGATTACGTCACGGAAGCCGCGGGCGGCGACATGTTGGGAGCCTTTGCGGGACAAATGATTCAGGGATGGATCGGCGCCGAGATCACGGGCGCGGGGATCTTTGTCGGCAGAAATGATGACGGCAAGGTGACGTTCAGTCTCACGGTCAATGGCAAGCCCACCAATGACCGGCAAGGGGATTATTCCGAAAGGGCTCTTCTTACCCTTACCCTCACCCACAACGAAGCGCTGAGCGAGGACGAGAAGAATGCGCTCCTTGCCACCGGCGAAACGGTCAAAAACCTTCGTACAATGAATGAAAAGGCGGCGGGATACGACGCGCGCTTGCAAACACTGCTCGACGAAATGGATCTTACCGAAGCGGGATACGACGCCTACATCAAGAGCATCGAGGCGTTTGAGACCGAGATCAACAACGAGGCGGCGGGCGTGAGATCGCTCATGGCGACCAAATCCTATCTTGCGACAAAGCCGTACAACGGCGGCGAATATACCCTGCTCATGCTCACCGCCGTGCTCTATCACGACCGCGTGGAGCAGTTCAAAGCGAAGGTGTCGGCTATCAAGGCGGACGCCGCAGAGACCGAATGGGACGAACTCAATGCCCTGTACGAAAAAGACGCCGCCATTTCGGGCATCACCGTTCCCGCGATCAAGGGAAACAACGTTCTCGAAACCGGGGTCGGCGCAGATGCGCTCGAAAGCTACCGTACAAAGCGCAATGCGCACGAGGACGCGATCGTCCAAAGCTTGATCAAACAAATCGCAGCGAGCGAGGAGACCTATCAAAATGCGACGAGCCGCGACCAACTCACGGAGGCGCTCACGGAAATCGTAACAACATTCAAGCCCGTTTATGATAAGCTTCCCGCAGACAAACAGGCAAATGTCATCGGATATTCAAAGTATGTGAAAGACATTTACATCAGGAACATCAACGGGGTCATGGCGGAGTATAAAGAGGTCCAAACCGAATTGGAGAAGTTGGACGAGGATGAGGATGTGACGATCGACGAGCTTCTCGCCGCCATGAAAAAACTTTCCTCGGCATATGCATGGGGCTACGGCTATGATTATTGGGTAACCAATACGATCAAAAAAGTACAGCCCTGGGGAACGACGTGGATCACCTCCTTAAAGCCGAAGGATTTGAACGAGGACGAGCAGGCGAAAATCAGCGATCTCAACACACTCAACCGTTCGTTCATGAAGGGCGAGATCGCTACGAGCCTCAGCAAGTATACCGATCTCATTATAACAGAAGTCGGTGAACTGTATGAAAAAATCAAAACTTGCAGGATCGTTGGCGACGATGGGGGGAAGGATGAGTGGAAGTTCGAAACGCTCGGCGAAGAAGCCGATGAATTGCTCGAAACGATCCACGGGCTCCGCTTCCTGATCTGTAAAGTTCTCCCGTCCTCTATCAATGATGAATTCGGGAAAGAGTCCCCCGAGTTGAATCAATTCGCGCGGATTGATATCACCAAGTATGAAGAGGCGCTTGTAGAGTATGTGAACAGTACGTCCGGCGACTGATCGGAACAACAGACATAAAAGGACCCCTCGGGGTCCTTTTTCTCTTGCTTGTCTCCCGCGAGGGCGAGCCGTCTAACGCGAGTCCGTCGTCTCCTTCCGACAGAACGCGTCGGGTATGCTTGACAATGTCCTGCCCATGTGATATAATCCAAAATGTCTCCAACCGATCGGAGTAAAAAAACAGGCGCACTCTTTGCGTTTTTGGGGGGATATGATGAAAAAACAACTTTTGGCAATCGGCGCGGCGGTGCTCGCGCTCACGGGACTCATCGCGGGATGCGGGAAGGAGGAAGATGTGAAGGAGAGAACGTTGCGGGAACTTCCCGAGGGATTCCGTTACGGCGTGAAGTATGAAAATCACTCCGTAAACTACACCGACAGCGAGGGGAGAGAGATCTCCCTCTTCGGGCAGATCTGCGCGCCCAAAGACGATGGGAAGTATCCCGCCGTCATTTTAAGCCACGGATTCAACGGGCACTATTCCGACTTCCCCACGGAATGCAAGGCGTTTGCCGAGCGCGGGTATGTCTGCTACGCATTTGACTTCTGCGGTGCGCAGTCGGGCGGCCAAAGCACGGGAAGAACCGCCGCCGACTATACGCCCTTCACGATGAAAGAGGATCTCCGCGCGGCGGTGGGGGACATCGGAAGGCTCGAAAACGTGGACGGCACGCAGATCTTCCTCTTCGGCGGCAGTCAGGGCGGATTTGTAACGGCGCTCACCGCCGCGGACGAGGACATGAAGGACGCGATCGCGGGGATCGCCATGTACTTCCCCGCGCTCAACATTCCCGACGATTGGCGGGGCAAGCCCGTACAGAATACGCCGCTCATGGGCTACTCCATCGGCGCGAAGTTCATCGAATCGGTACAGGATCTCGATCCCTTCGCCGTCATCGGGAATTTCAAGAAGGACGTCTGCATCGTCTGGGGCGATCGGGACGCGCTCGTCGCCCGCAAGTACATCGACAATGCGGTGACGGCGTACGGGGAGACGCGGGTCGATCTCACGGTGATTCCCGGCGCGGGGCACGGCTTCGGCGGCACGGCGCTCGACACGGCGGTCGAAAAAGTGCGCGCCTTCCTCGAAGCGCACACCTATGAATGAATAAGAAGGGAAATAAAGGAGAACGGAGATGAAATTCAAAAGAACAATCGGGTTTTTCGCCATATGCGTCATGGCGATTTTGTCGGTATGTATGGCTGCCTGCGGCTCGGCAGCGCCGTTCGCGCAAAGGTTCGCGGGGGTCGTCGGAAGTTTTGACAAGGCGGGCTTGTCGGCGGTTCTCCTGTTCTCCGATTCGGAGCAGGCGGAGGGCAGGATCAATCTCATCGACGCTCCGCAGTTGAACATCACCTTCCGCTATACGATCTCCGAAACGGGCGATATTACGTTTGATTTCGATACGGACGACACGGCGAGCGGAACGCTTCACGGCAAAGAGATTAAGGTGACCGCCCATGTCAACGGGCGCACGGTTGAATTTTCGGGGACATTTTATCTCTTGACGGAGAGGGCCGACGGCGAAGTCGTCGAAGAGGGATATGTGACCGCAGGGCATCCCTTTGCGGACGTGATGCCGCTCCCCGAGGATACGAAAACGATCACCGTAAACGGTCAAGAGACGTCTATGGAAGAATTTATGAATTTCGTGATGCCCGGGCGCGATACGACGGTCGAGATCGTCACCGAAACCGAGTAAGACAAGGCGGGTCGCGGGCATGCCCGCGACCCGAGGGAATCTGCGAAAATGACTTCTTCCGAATCCAAACGAAGGCGCGTGAGAAACGCAATGTTGAGATGGCTCGCCTTTTGGCTTGTCGTCGTCCTTCTCTATATCGCGCTCAGTCTGTATTTCGGCAGCTATGTCTACTACGCCATGCTGCTCGTGCTGGCGCTTGTTTACTTCTTGGCGAGAATCCTGCTCTTTCTGCCCTTTCATTGGATCAAGCGCAGAACACTGCGGCTCGTCTTTTATTTTGCCGCCGTTTTGTGTTCCGTCGCCGTCACGGTGTGCTTTGCCGTCTTTGCGGTGACGGATCTTTCCACAAACTTCGCTATCTCCTACATCAACTCTCTCGACTACGGTGAACATTCCCCCGCTTGCGAAGTCTCCTACCGCGAGGACGACGGCGTCTACACCCTGCGCATGACGGAGAGCGAGATGAAGATCCTGCAACTCACCGACATCCATCTCGGCGAGAGCCTCAATACGATCTTCACCGACCGCAAGGCGCTCAAAGCGTGCTACGATCTCATCATGAGAACGGATCCCGATCTCATCATCGTGACGGGCGATCTCGTCTATTCCGTTCCGCTCGCCACGTTCAGCAACAACAATATGCGCCCGCTCTATGCGTTTTTCCGCTTTATGGACAATTTCGGCATTCCGTGGGCGATGGTCTACGGCAATCACGACACGGAGATCTTCGCCTCGCACCAAAGCGGCGATCTCGAATGGCTGTTCGATTCCTTCTCCTATTTGCACCGTCTGGGCGAAACGCTGGGGCAGACCCTTCTTTATTCAAAGACGCAGCCGCAGATCTACGGGCGGTACAACCAATATCTCCGCGTCGAAAACGCGGACGGCACGCTCAACCGTCTGCTCTTTTTGATTGACTCCAACGACTACGTCGCGGGCTCGGTCGCGATCAACGACTACGATTCCGTCCACCGCGATCAGATCGAATGGTACATGGATGCGATCGACAGGGAGAGCGAAGCGCTCGGGCGCGTTTGCCCGTCCTTCGTCTTTCAGCATATCCCATTCCGCGCGTTTGCGGATGCCGAAGCCGCCCTGAGAGCGGGGGATCCTGACGCGGCGTATCTCTTCGGCGCGAATGAGGAACAGGTCTCCTGTCCCGCAAAGGAGAGCGGCTTTTTCGACGCGATATTGCAAAAGAAGAGCACGCAGGCCGTCTTTGTGGGACACGATCATCTCAACAATCTCGGCATAACCTATCAAGGCGTCGATCTCGTGTACGGAAGGTCCATCGACTATATCGCCTATCCGGGCATTGCCCAAAAGACGTCCCAGCGTGGCGGAACTTTGATTACGCTCTCCGCCTCAGACTATGCCATCCGCCCGATCCCGCTCGAATGATCTCTTTTCGGGTGAAGCAACCCATAACCTACTCATTGAGAAGATCGTCCTGTTCGACGATCATATTGAAAAAGTGCAAAAAAAGACCCCAACAGAGCCTTTTTACGGGTTCTGTTGGGTCTCGCTTGGTGAGGTGGACGTTAATTATCCGAACACCGTTTTTCCCGTAAAAGACGGCTTCGGCTTCGTAATTTGGCTGAAAAACCTATAAAAAACAGATGATTTTTCGCAAGAAGTGAAAAAAATATCCTCGGGAGTCACTTCATTTCTCGCGGATTTTACCACCGAATACCCGCAGAATCAAAATTTTTTAATGGAAATTTGTTCAAAAAAATGGCAGTAATGCCCGAATCAGTCAATTTTCCATGATAGAATTTAATTAAGATTTCTATCGGAGGAAAAAATGAAGGTCGATCAGTTATGGAACAGCTATAAATTTCGTGTATGTGAAGAGTGTAAGAAAGATTGCGGCAAGTATGAATACGATAATCTCTGTAGCAATCTGAACTATTTGAAAAGCTACGGCGAGGGCTATTACGCGAAAATGAAAGAATCGTTCCGAGAACTTTCTTCAGCTGGCATAAAAAGGCCCATCATCTTTTCGTTCGGCTGTGGCTGTTGTCTTGATTATGTAGCAGCAAAAGAAGTGTTCGAAAACGCTTTTTTTTATATCAATGTTGATGAATGCGAGTGGGCGATCAAGAGCACTGTGGCATACCGAAAGTTAGTGGCAAATATGCCGCAGAGGAACTTCAAGTTCGTTGAAGGAATGAGTTTATTAAAGGTTTCGCCGGAGCGAATCGTCATTTGCTTCTTTAATTCTCTGAATGATATTTTGGGCAACCAAACAGATTTTGAAAACAAGTTGACTGCAACATTAAAATACAAAGGGAATTTTGCAATCGTCTGCAATTATACACGCGGCGGGAATCACACGCTCGCTTGGAATGAAGAGTGCTTTCTGAATAATTGCTGCAAGGAGTTGAAAAAACAATTTTCTATCAAACGAATTGACATTTTAAGCGGAGAAGGTATAATAATTCTCGGAGAGAAGAAATGATCTTGAGTGCGAGCAGAAGGTGCGATATTCCCGCATTCTTCGGAAAATGGTTTTTGAATCGTCTGAAAGAGGGTTTCGTGTGCGTGCGAAACCCCTATAACCATAGCCTCGTTTCAAAAATTATGCTTGATCCTCAAACGGTCGACTGCATTGTCTTTTGGACGAAGGATGCCGCGCCCATCCTGCAATTCCTGCCCCAAATCGACGATCTCGGCTACCGCTACTATTTTCAGTTTACCCTCACGCTCTACGGACGGGAAATCGAGCGGAACATTGTCGATAAAGCGCAGATCCTGCAAACCTTTCGTACTCTTTCGAATAGAATCGGCAAGGAGCGCGTTATCTGGCGTTACGATCCCATTCTGCTGACGGAAGGGATTTCCATCGAATGGCATATCGAAAAGTTCCGCGCGATGTGCGGAAAAATGCAGGGACATACCGAGACGGTCGTCATCAGCTTTTTAGACGAATATCAAAAGCTCGATAAGACCAAATACAGGGCGCCCGCCGGGGAAGAGATTTCCATAATCGGACGCGCCTTTGCAGAAATCGCAAAGGAATACGGTTTACACATTCAGACCTGCGCGGAGAAAATATCTATCCCGGGAATCGAAAAAGGCGCCTGTATCGATAAAACGCTTATCGAGCGCATTTGCGGTTATCCGATTTCCGTAA
>CANRGR010000070.1 GCA_947630245.1 uncultured Clostridia bacterium
GTCCCAGCCGTGCACGGAGCCGTCCTCGACGAGTTTTTTGAGATAGCGCTTGCTCATGACGAGATTGGTCACGTTCAGCCGCGCAAATTCGATCTGCCGCGGCTTCGGCGAGAAGCCGAGTTCGATTCCCACCCAATCGTAGAGCGGACGGTGATCTTCGAATTCGAGCGTGCAGAGGGAATGGGTCACGCCCTGCAAATAGTCGCAAATGGGGTGCGCGTAGTCGTACATGGGATAGATGCACCACTTGTCCCCCGTTCTGTGATGGGTTGCATGCAGAATGCGGTAGATGACGGGGTCGCGCAGGTTGATGTTGGGGGACGCCATGTCGATCTTGGCGCGGAGACATTTCTCGCCGTCCGCGTACTTGCCGTCCCGCATCTCGCGGAAGAGACGAAGATTCTCCTCGGGCGTGCGGGTCCGGTACGGGCTCTCCGTGCCGGGCTCGGTGAGAGTGCCGCGGGTTGCCTTGATCTCCTCGGCGGACAGATCGCACACAAACGCCTTGCCCTCTTGTATGAGTTTTTCGGCAAATTGGTAGATGGTATCGAAAAAGTCGGAGGCGTAACATTCTTTCGCCCACTCGTAGCCGAGGAAGCGGATGTCGCGCTTGATCGCGTCCACATACTCCGTCTTTTCTTTGGAGGGATTGGTGTCGTCGAAAAAGAGATTGCACTTGCCGCCGTACTTTTCCGCCGTGCCGAAATTGACGAACATGCTCTTGGCGTGCCCGATGTGAAGGTAGCCGTTGGGCTCGGGGGGGAATCTGGTCTGAATGGACGTCACCCTTCCCGCCGAAAGATCTTCTTCGATGATCTGCTGAATAAAGTTTTCCGCTTCTGCCATGATGTTATTCTCCTTACATTTCGCCATTATAGCACATTCGGGAAAAAAACGGTAGCGTTTGAAAGGGATATCAAAAAAAAGGCATTGCAAAATAAAAAGCGCGGACGCCATGTCCGCACTCTTTTCGGGTTCATGTTAATTCCCGGAGTTCGTCGGGGGAATGATTTCTTCCGCCTCTCCGTAACCGTAGACGACCATCCAACAAGGCATCGCTCCCCAGAATCCGCGCAACTTTCCGTTTTGGAATTTCAACCGGAAATCGACGCCCCAAGGCACGTCCATGTCTTTGGAGGAGATCACATATTCTCCGCGCGCTTCGTCGAACTTCGCCTGATCATAATGTTTTGCGATCTCTTTCAGGAAAATATTATAACAAGCAGAGAGATAGCTCCCATCGCCCATAAACTCTTCAAGACTTCCCGAATCGTGTTCCCACTGCACCTCTTGTTGCAGATCGCGTATTTCGGCAAGATAAGTATCCACTTTATCGCCGCGGAAAATGATTATGACCTCTTGTTTACGCGCCATTCCGACCATGACCGACTCTATGTGAATGTTGTCGCCGTTCTGATCGTAGTAGCATTCGAGCGTAAAGTCCGGGCCGGGATATATGCCGTACATTTTGAGATTTTCGAGCGATTCATCGGACAAAGCGTTTTCCCATTCCTCTTTGGATACCTTTTCCGAAACATAGGAAGATATATCCACGCCGTCCTTTGAAAAATAACCGCACGTTGCGCAACTGCCGTTCTCAAAGGAATGTTTTTCAAGCCCGTCGGCCATTGTCTTATGCTCGCACGACGCAAAATGCCAATGATATTGGGAATCGTATGACCAATCTTCGAAAAAAGTGTGCGTGTGTGCGGGGGTTTGTATCTGCCCGCCGTCTCCTTTTTCCTGCTCTTTTCCCGCTTCGCCGCAACCGACCGCCATAGCAACTACAAGCGCGCCCGCCAACACTGCCAAAATTTTTGTTCCGCGCATTCTTTTATCCTCCGTTTTTTCTCTATTATACTCTTTTAATTTGAGAAAGTCGAGCGCTTTTCTCAATTCTTGATACAATATATTTGTATGAAATTTCATGAGGTCTTGCGGGAATTGCGTTCCGCGAACGATTTGGGACAGAAGCAACTTGCGGAAATTCTGAAAATCAGCGTGAAAACCGTTTCACATTGGGAGACAGGATACGGCGAGCCTTCTATTTCGCAGCTCATCGCGATCGCCGATTTTTTCGAGATCTCGCTCGACGATCTTGTGGGAAGAGAATTTTGAACCGCCCCCGTGTGGGCGGTTTTTTCTTGCTATTTCCTGCGGCATGCGCTATAATAATGATATATGGACGCGGCAATTTTGCAATTTTTCGAATCTATCCGCAACCCCTTCCTGACCGCTTTTTTCGGGGTGTTCTCTCTCTTCGGCGAGACGTTGGTGCTCGGCGCACTGCTCGTGATCGTCTTTTGGCTCGCGCCGCGGCGCACGGGGGAACAGATCGTCGTCACCGTCCTGTCCTCTTTCTGCCTCAATTCCTATCTCAAATACACCGTCGCGCGGGCACGGCCGTATACCGCGGGGGTCGTCTCCGCGCTCAACCCGCCGCTCTCCTCCTCGCTCGACCCCTATGCCTCCTTCCCGAGCGGACATGTCCAGACGTCCGCGGGCTTTTTCGGGAGCGCGGCGTCCCGTTCGAAAAGAATCCTTCCGCCGCTCCTCTGCCTTCTCACCGTGATCCTCGTCGCGCTCTCCCGCCTCTACTTCGGCGTGCATTACCCGACCGACGTCCTCGGCGGATTTCTCTTCGGCGCGTTCATCGTTCTCTTTTGGGCGCTCGTCTTTCGCGTTGCGTATTCCGCCCGCCTGTTCATCTTGCTCGGAACCGCCGTCCTCGCGCTCATCCCCCTCTTTCTCTCCCCGTCCCATGAATATCTCGAATCGGCGGGGCTGTACGTCGGCGCGGCGATCGCGCTCTCCGCAGGGCATTTCCTGCTCGGCGACAGCCTTCCGCGCTTTTCCGTCCGTCTGCGCCGCCTGCCCGTGGGGCTCGCCCTCGCGCTTGCGACCTTCTCCCTGACCCTTCTCTTTCCCGCGCAGGACGCCGCAACCTTCCTCAAATGGATGCTCCTCTCGCTCGTGGGATTTCTCATCGCGCCCGCCGTGTTCGAGCGGTTGGAAATATGAATTTTTGCGCAAACGCTTGACTTCCCGCACAAAACTCGGTATGATAATCGGGTACGGAAATAAAGGAGTAGCTATGGAAAACAGAGCTGTTACAATGGACAAACTCGTCGCCCTCTGCAAAAACCGCGGGATCATCTTCCCCGGCAGCGAGATCTACGGCGGCATGGGAAATACCTGGGATTACGGTCCCGTGGGTGTGGAGATCAAGAACAACATCAAGCGGGCATGGTGGAAGCGCTTCGTGCAGGAGAGCGAAAACTCCTTCGGGCTCGACGCCGCCATTCTCATGAATTCCCGCGTTTGGGAGGCGAGCGGGCATACGACTTCCTTTTCGGATCCCAAAATGGACTGCAAGTCCTGCAAGACCCGCCACCGCGCGGACAATCTCATCGAGGCGCACAGCAAGGGAACGGTCAACCCCGATCTCATGTCCAACGAGGAGATGGAAACCTACATCCGGGAACATCATGTCAACTGTCCCGTCTGCGGAAAGTTCGACTGGACGAACATCCGCACCTTCAATCTCATGTTCGAGACGTCCCGCGGCGTGACCGACGAGAGCCAGAACAAGATCTATCTCCGTCCCGAGACGGCGCAGGGCGAATTTGTCAACTTCGGCAACGTTCAGCGCTCCGTGCGCGCGAAGGTCCCCTTCGGGATTGCGCAGATCGGCAAGGCGTTCCGCAACGAGATCACGCCCGGCAACTTCATCTTCCGCACCATCGAATTCGAACAGATGGAGCACCAGTGGTTCTGCAAAGAGGGCACGGACGGGGAATACTACGAGGAGTACAAGAAGCGGGCGATGCAATTCCTGCTCGATCTCGGCTTCAAGGCGGAACATCTCCGCTTCCACGATCACGACAAACTCGCCCACTACGCGCGCGCCGCATGCGACATCCAATATCTCTATCCGATGGGCTGGCAGGAACTCAACGGGATCCATAACCGCACCGATTACGACCTTACCCGCCATCAGGAATACTCGGGCAAGTCCATGCTCTATGTCGATCCCTTCGACGGGAGCAAGTTCATTCCCTATGTCATCGAATACTCGATCGGCGCGGACCGTCTCATGCTCGCCGTCCTCTCCGAGGCGTACGACGAAGAGACCCTCGAAGGCGGCGACGTGCGCAACGTCCTCCGCTTCCATCCCGCCGTTGCGGCGTACAAAGCCGCCGTTCTGCCTCTCCAAAAGAATCTCGCGCCTAAGGCGAAGGAGATCCTTTCCGCGCTCAAAAAGAAATTCTCCGTCACCTACGACGAGGCGGGCTCGATCGGCAAGCGCTACCGCAGACAGGACGAGATCGGCACCCCCTATTGCATCACGATCGACTTCGATACCCTCGAAAACGGCACCGTGACCGTCCGCGACCGCGACAGCATGGAGCAGATCCGCCTTGCCGCGGATGAGCTCTCCGCCTTCCTCGCCGAAAAGTGCGCATTCTGATTGATTCCAACGACCAAAGCGGGAACGAAAAAGTTCCCGCTTTTCATTTGTCATAAAAACCTATGATATTCTTGACATGCCGTCGGGAAAGGAGTATAATCGTAACGACAAATCCGATATGAGGAGACAAAATGAATTCGGCTATCCGTCTTGTATTGTGTTTTTACGGCGGCGTCAGTATTTTGGCGGTGATCCTCTATCTTCCGAAGCTGCTCGGTTTTCGCTTTGCGTTCCGGAAACCGCTCTATAAGCGCGCCACCGCAAAACGCAGGATCTCGGTCATCATTCCCGCCCGCAACGAGAGCAAGATCATCGGCGATCTGTTCGCCTCGCTTCAAAAACAGACGTACGATCCCGCCTGTTTCGAAATCAACGTCATCATTAAGGACGAGAACGATCCCACCCGTGCGCTCGCCGAAGCGATCGGCGCGAACGTCTTTGTCGTCCCCGGTCAGACCTGCAAGGGCGACGCGCTCGACGGGTACTTCAAGGCGCTCTCAAAGGAGGAGCTCGCCTCTTTCGAGGCGTTCGTCATCGTGGACGCGGACGCTCTGCTCGCGCCCGACTATCTCGCCGAGCTGAACAATGCGCTCGAACACGATTACGACATCTATCTCACCCGAAAATTCGCAAAGAACTATCTCGGCGACAAGAACCACCGCTCGGTTTTCTCCAACTGTTCCGCGCTCACCTGGCCGATCATCGACGACATGGGCAATCTCTACCGCATGCAGAAGGACATGCCCCTCAATCTCTGCGGACAGGGCATGATGCTGCGGCGGCGGGTCATCGAGGAGCTCGGCGGTTGGCCGTATCGCACCCTCACCGAGGACTACGAACTCAAAGTTGACAGCCTTCTGCACGGATTTACGTCGATGTTCTATCCCTACGCCGTGATCTACACCGAAGAGGCGCTCCGCCACAAGGAGAATTACACGCGGCGGATCCGCTGGCTGACGGGCTATTCCCAATGCGATAAAATCTACAAAGAGCGCGTGCGGGAACAGGCGAAGCGCCGCGGAAAACTCACGAGCGGCGAACGGGAGTATTTCTTCGGAATCGTTCCCCTGCTCATCTTTGCCGTTGCGACCATCGTCACCATCATCATCGGGATCGGGCTCTCCACCTATTACGCCGTGATGCACATTCCCGCATGGTTCTATTCGAGCTGGCTGCTCGTGTTCATGCCCTTCTGGATCATGTATTCCCTGCTCTTCCTCTTCGGCGTGCTCGCAATGCTCTCCGACCGCGAGGCGTTCCGCGCCCTCTCCGCGGGGGAACGGATCGGCATGCTGCTCTACAATCCCTTCTATCTGCTCGAATATATTCCGCTCTTTCTCAACAGCCGCATCTCGGTGCGCCGCGGAAAGACGCCCGATTGGAAGGAGACGGAGCGCATGACTTACGACGACTCCGTTGCGGAGCGGGCAGACTTCGAACGCGACGAGGAGCGCGACGAAGAACGCGGCGAGGAGCGCGGCGAGAATGACCGCAACAAAAACAGCCGCAAGCAGAACAGCCGCGACGAGGACGACCGCGACGAGGCATAATCACAAGAAATCAAGCGATCGGGTGGCGCGCTTGCCCCAAAGGCAAGCGCGCCGCCCTTTTGGATCTCGGTGGATTTTTGACGGAAAAACTTCGGGAATCCCCCTTGTTTTCGGCGGATAGATATGATATAATGAAGTCACCAATCACAAAGGAGAAAACAGAAATGGGAAAATTTGTCATCAAAGAAACTCCGTCCGGCTTTAAGTTCGATTTGAAAGCGGGAAACGGCGAAGTGATCGCGACGAGTCAGGTCTACGCCTCCGAGGACTCCTGCAAGGGCGGGATCGAGAGCGTCCGCAGATGCTGCACGGGCGAAATCGAGGATCAGACCGTGGAGGGCTACACCCCCGCAAAACATCCGAAATATGAGATCTATCTCGACAAGGCGGGCGAGTACCGCTTCCGCCTCAAAGCGCGCAACGGCGAGATCATCGCCACGAGCGAGGGCTATAAGGCAAAGCCGAGCTGCCTCAACGGAATCGAGAGCGTGAAGAAAAACGCGCCCGACTCCCCCGCCGTCAAAGCGGAGAAGTAAAACAGGACTCTGTGTTCCGCCCCGCGTTTCTGCGCGGGGCATGGGGGGACGGGTTTTTTCGTCGCCCCCTTTTTTATGTCATTCCGAGCGAAGTCGAGGAATCTCTGCCTTATAATGAGATTTCTCCACTTCGTTCGCTTCGCTCCCTTCGGTCGAAATGACAATAGGTGCTTTCCCACTCTTTTTGTCATTCCGACCCCCGAAGGGGGGAGAGAATCCCCTCGGTTGTTATTTTTTCTGTCATTTCGAACCCCCAAAGGGGGTGAGGAAATCCCCTTATTCAAAGCGGACTGCGTATCAGGGGATACACTCGCTCCGCGCTTCGCGCTCCGCTCGGTATGACAGGAAACAGACAGGCGTTCCAAAATAACGTCATGTTGAGCGCAGTCGAAACATCGTCTTGATTTTAAGACTGCAACGCTTTGGGCGCCTTTGTCGCTTTTCCTTCTTGGCGCCCCTCGGGGTCCCCGCAAAAAGACGTAGTATTTTTGCGGGGTGGTATAGGGGAGCTCCGCCCGTAGGACGGTGAGGGGTTGTCATTCCGAGCGCAGCCGAGGAATCTCTACCCCGTGTCATTCCGAGCGTAGCCGAGGAATCTCCACCTTATTATGAGATTTCTCCACTTCGTTCGCTCCGCTCCCTTCGGTCGAAATGACAAAGCGAGTGCATTCCTGTCATTCCGAGGGCACAAAGTGCACGAGAGAATCCCCTCATTCAAAACGGACTGCGTATCGGGGGATACACTCGCTTCGCTCGGTATGACAGCGAAAACAGACAGGCGTTCCAAAAAAACCTCCCCTGAAAGGGGCGTCGTTCGCTCCGCTCCCTTCGGTCGAAATGACAAAACAGGCGCTTTCTGTCATTCCGAGCGTAGCCGAGGAATCTCTACCCAGTGTCATTTCGAACCCCCAAAGGGGGTGAGGAAATCCCCTCATTCAAAGCGGACTGCGTATCGGGGGATACACTCGCTCCGCGCTTCGCGCTCCGCTCGGTATGACAGCGTAATCCCTTAAAAAATCTTATGCGCGTTGGAAAACCGCGCTTTTCCATAAGCGCTTTGGGCGGCAGGTACCGCCGCAAAGCCCGTCGCGCCTGCCAGCGCTCCTGTCGCGCCGCCGTTCACAGCGCACTGCGCTGTTGAACAGAAATGGCGCCGCTCCACCCAATTTGCCGAATCCTTTCGGCTTGTTGTTTGCACAAGGCAGACTGTGGGCGGGCGAACGGGTTTCATGAAATCGAATCGCCTAACCCCCTCACGGCGATTGCTTTCGAAGCCGTAGGCGAGCAAGCAATCGCGTGAATGAAAGCGAGCAAAGAATTTCGTGAAGAGGCACAAAAACAACGGAAGCGAAAACCGCTTCCGTTGTTTTTGTCTTGAAGGTGGCAACTACCTACTCTTCCGGGGTCAAAGCCCAAGTACCATCGGCGTGAGAGAGCTTAACTTCTGTGTTCGGGATGGGAACAGGTGGATCCTCTCTGCTATCGTCACCACCATGGTATATAATGCGCTCTTTGCGCGTTATATCATGGCTTGTAACCGCGTTTGCACGGGGTTACGCTTGTCGCAAGGCTTTCCCGCCTCGCTTCTGCCTTTCCGGCGTCTGCGTCTTACCGCAGACCACTCCGCAAACTGACAACTACATAGCAAAAAACATACTTCCGGCTCAGTCCGTTAAAATCATAGTATCTTTGTCTCCAAGACTCGTATTCGTCTCTCAACTTCGTTGAGATCAAGCCTTCGACCTATTAGTATCGGTCAGCTCCACATGTTACCATGCTTCCACCCCCGACCTATCAACCTTATCGTCTTTAAGGGGTCTTATTATCTTTCGATAGGGATACCTTATCTTGAGGTCAGTTTCACACTTAGATGCTTTCAGCGTTTATCTGCTCCGCACTTCGCTACCCTGCCGTGCCGCTGGCGCGACAACAGGTGCACAATCGGTGCGTTCATCCCGGTCCTCTCGTACTAAGGACAAATCCTCTCAAGTATCCTACGCCCACGATGGATAGGGACCGA
>CANRGR010000071.1 GCA_947630245.1 uncultured Clostridia bacterium
GCACCAAACCGTGAATCAGCACGTCGCGGAAGGGAACCTTGCCCGTATGCTCGATCCCCGAGAACATCATGCGCATCACCCAGAAGGGAATGATGTCATAGCCCGTGACGAGCGCGTCCGTCGGATAGAAATACTTGAAGTCGGGGGTCTCCTCGGGCCAGCCCAGCGTGGAGAACGGCCAGAGCGCGGAGGAAAACCAGGTGTCGAGGCAGTCCTCGTCCTGTTCGAGATGCGTATTTCCGCACTTGGGACAGGCGGCGGGCGTCTCGCGGGAGCAGATCGTCTCCCCGCAGGAACAGTACCAGACGGGAATGCGGTGTCCCCACCAGAGCTGGCGCGAAATACACCAGTCGCGGATATTTTCAAGCCAATTAAAGTAGATTTTCGCAAAGCGGTCGGGCGTGAACTTGGTCTTGTTCTTGACGACCGCGTCGATCGCGGGCTTTGCGAGCGGCTTCATCTTGACGAACCACTGCCGCGAGACGATGGGTTCGACCGTCGCAAAACAGCGGTGGCAGTGCCCCACGTTGTGCGTGTGCGGCTCGATCTTTTCGAGAAGCCCGAGCTCCTCCATCTCCGCGACGATGCGCTTTCTCGCCTCGTAGCGGTCGAGCCCTTCGAACTTGCCCCCCTGCGCGTTGATCGTGCCGTCGTCGTTCATGACGCGGATCATCGGCAGACCGTGGCGGAGCCCCACTTCGAAGTCGTTGGGGTCGTGCGCGGGCGTGATCTTCACCGCGCCCGTCCCGAATCCGACGTCCACATATTCGTCCGCGACGACGGGGATCTCCCTGCCCACGATCGGAAGAATGAGCGTCTTTCCGACGAGCGCCGCATAGCGTTCGTCCGCGGGATTGACGGCGACCGCGGTATCCCCGAGCATCGTCTCGGGACGGGTCGTCGCGATCGTGACGGTCTCCTCCGAATCCTTGACGGGATAGCGGAAATACCAGAAGTTCCCGCGGTCCTCCGAATAGGTCACCTCTTCGTCGGAGAGCGCGGTGCGGCAATCGGGACACCAATTTATAATGCGGCTGCCGCGGTAGATGAGCCCCTTTTCATAGAGGCGGAAGAAGGCTTCGCGCACGGCGCGGGAGCATCTTTCGTCCATCGTGAAGGCAAGGCGGGACCAATCGCAGGAACAGCCGAGTTTTTCGAGCTGTCCGATGATCCTTCCGCCGTACTGCTCCTTCCACTCCCACGCGCGGCGCAGGAACTCCTCCCTGCCGAGGGATTCCTTGCTTGTCCCCTCCTCGCGCAGTTTTTCGACAATCTTATGCTCCGTCGCAAGGGACGCATGATCGGTCCCCGGGAGCCAAAGCACGGAATATCCCTGCATCCGCTTGAACCGCGCGATCGTATCCTGCATGGTTTCGTCCATCGCGTGTCCCATGTGAAGCTGCCCCGTGATGTTGGGCGGGGGCATCATGACGGTAAAAGGGACCTTCTTCTTGTCGATTTTGGCGCGGAAACATTCGCTCTTGACCCAATCGGCATAGATCCGGTCCTCGAATTCTTTGGGATTGTACGTTGTCTGCATATCTTTCATACGAACTTCACCTGACATCGTTACTGCCGCATCTCAAAGACGCAGGAATTTCATTATACTCCCTTTCGGCGCCGTTGTCAATTATTCCGTACGGAACATAGAATATATTATCCTTAAATTTTTACGGAGAAACTCATGAAAAAACTCATTGCAATCCTTGCGTCGGCGATTTTTGCCGCGCTTCCCCTCTCCGCCTGCGGCGAAGAGAAGGATGAACTTCGCCTCCTTCGGATCAACGAAGTCACCCATTCGATCTTCTATGCTCCGATGTATCTCGCCGACTCGCTCGGCTATTTTGCGGAAGAAGGACTGAAAATCGAACTCACCAACGGCGGCGGCGCAGATAAAGTCATGTCCGCCGTGCTCTCGGGCGACGCGGACATCGGCTTTTGCGGACCCGAGGCGGCGCTCTATGTCCTGCTCGGGGGCACGAGCGACGTTCCCACCGTCTTTGGGCAGCTCACCCAGCGCGACGGCTCCTTCCTCGTCTCCCGCAACGAGGAACCGGACTTCAAATGGACCGACCTCAAAGGCAAGGAGATCCTCGCGGGCAGACAGGGCGGCGTCCCCGCGATGACCTTCGAATACATCCTCCGCGAAAACGGATTCACCGACGAGGAGATCAACTTCAACTTCGGCGTCTCCTTCAACAACATGACGACGGCGTTCATCGAGGGCACCGCCGATTACTGCACGATGTTCGAACCCTCCGCCTCCGAATGTCAGGCGGCGGGAAAGGGATACATCGTCGCCGCGGTCGGCGAGGCATCGGGGATCGTCCCTTACACCTCTTACATCGCCAAGCGCAGCTGGCTCGACTCGCATGAGGAGCTCGTCAAAGGGTTCCTCCGCGCCATGCTCCGCGCCATCGACTACGCCGAGAGCCGTCCCGCAGAGGAAGTCGCGGAGAAACTCTATGCGCAATTCCCCTCCACCTCGCTCAACTCGATCACGACGAGCATCAAGAGCTACACGTCCATCGACAGCTGGCCGAACGACATGGTCATGACGGAGGAGAGTTATCACCGCCTCGAAGACATCATCGACTCGGCGGGCGAACTGCCCGGGCGCGCGGAATTTTCCAAACTCGTCGACAACCGTTACGCAAAGGAAGTTTACGGGCAACTGAAATAACCGCCTGCGGCGGAGCCGCCCCCGCGCCGCGGGGGCGGCTCCCGCAAATTCCAAAGGAAAACTAACCATGAAAGAGAAAATTCTGACGTTTGACGACGTCAAACTGATTTACCACACCGCACGGGGAGAGACCGTTGCGACCGAGCATCTGTCTTTTTCCGTGGAAGAGGGGGAATTTGTCGCCATCATCGGACCGTCCGGCTGCGGAAAGAGCACGCTCCTCTCCCTCGCCGCGGGGCTGCTGTCCCCCTCCGAGGGAAGCGTGCGCTGTCTCGGGAGCATCGGCTATATGCTCCAACGCGACGAGCTCTTCCTCTGGCGCACGATCGAAAAGAACATCTTTCTCCCCCTCGAAATCAAGAAGATCGGCTCCGAAGAGACGCGGAAGCGGGCGCGGGAACTTGCGATCAAGTACGGGCTCGGGGACTTCCTCGACAGCTATCCCTCCCAACTCTCCGGCGGGATGCGCCAGCGCGCCGCACTCATCCGCACCCTCGCCGCCGAACCAGACGTGCTCCTCCTCGACGAACCCTTTTCCGCGCTCGACTATCAGACGCGGCTCAACGTCACAAAGGACGTCTCCGACATCATCCGCTCCGAGGGAAAGACGGCGCTTCTCATCACCCACGACATCTCGGAGGCGATCTCCCTCGCCGACCGCGTGATCGTGCTCACGGCGCGCCCCGCGCACGTCGCGCATACCCACATCCTCGGCTTTTCCGAGACCGATCCCCTGCGCCGCAGGGAAAATCAGCAGTTTTCGGGATGGTTCGAACTGCTCTGGAAGGAGTTAAACGTATGAAAAACCTGACTTTTTCGGAAGAACACCGCCATTGGCTGACAAAGCGCAGACGCTCCTCCGCCCTCGTCTGGGGACTGCGCATCGGACTGCTCGTCCTGCTGCTCCTCTTCTGGGAGCTCTCCACCCGCTTCGGCTGGGCGGACGCCTTTCTCGTGAGTTCCCCCTCGCGCATGATCGCGACGGTCGGAACCCTGTACCGCGAAGGCACGCTCTTCTATCACATCGGCGTGACCTTGCTCGAAACGGTGATCGGCTTTGCCGCCGCGGTGATCCTCGGCTGCGCCGCCGCCCTTCTCCTCTGGTGGAGCGATCTCCTGCGCAGGGTGCTCGAACCCTACATCGTCGTCCTCAACGCGCTTCCCAAGATCGCGCTCGGTCCCCTCATCATCATCTGGTGCGGAACGGGCAGCAAGGCGATCGTCTTTATGACCGTCATCGTCGGCATCATCATCGTGATCATGCAGATGCTCACGGCGTTCCTTGCGACGGACAAGAACAAACTTCTCCTCCTCCGCTCGATGGGCGCAAACAAATTCCAGATCCTGAAAAAACTCATCATCCCCTCCTCACTCGCGTCGTTTTTCTCCATGCTGAAAGTGGCGGTGGGCATGAGCTGGATCGGGTCGATCATGGGAGAATATATTGTGTCTCGGGCGGGGCTCGGCTATCTCATCGTGTACGGCGGGCAGGTGTTCAAGCTCGACCTTGTCATGACTGCGACCGTGATTCTCTGCCTTCTCGCCGCGGCGATGTACTTTTTTGTCGCGCTGCTCGAAAAGATACTCGTCAAAAATGCAGACAGCTGAAAAGACAAGTCCCGCAATCCCCATCGCGGGATAAAAGAACCGCACAATGCCGGAAAGTCCCAGCCGGGACAGGACAAACGCCGCAAGCAGGATTCCCCCCTTTGCGGCGTTTCTTCCGCGCCCGCTTCCGATCTTTTCGCACAGGCGAAGCAGCGGATACAGCGCCGAGGCGAGGGACGTGAGAACCGCAAGCGCCGAGGCGAGAAAAAAGATTCTGCTCCCGTGCATGACGCTCAGAAAGGGAAGCTCCGCACGGAGTGCGTCCGCGCCGCAGATCTTCCCGAGGATGCAGACCGTGCCCGCCGCCAGCACGCCCGCCGAGAGCAGAGCGGAGAGGACGGGTCGTTTCGCCGTTCTGCCCGCGTCCATGAGCACGGGCGCGGAGAGAATGGCGTTCATCCCCGCATACACGAATCCCCACGGGAACGGAACCGCCTCCCCGACGCCTCCGAAATACAGCGTTCCGCCGCCGTAAAAAAAGACGAAAAAGAGCAGAAAGGGAACGAGCGCGCAGTTGAGCAGAGAGATCCCACGCATCCCGCGGCGGACAAAGAGCAGGACGACAAAAAGTCCCGTGACGGACAGGAGCGGAGAGAGCGACGGGACGAGCGCGTCGAGTCCCGCCAGCATGCCCGCGCAGGGGACGAACGCCGACAGGGACAGGCACCCGCGCACAAATTTTCCACGATTCGGGAAGAGCGACGACAGCGCGCCCTCGTATCCGCCGTGCTTTTTGCCGAGCAGAAGGAAGAGCGACGACAGCGCGAAAAAACACGCCGAGGACGCGATTGCCGAGGGCACGAATCCCCTCCCGCCGAAAAAACGGACAAGCTCCGCGCCCGAAAGAAACCCCGCGCCCACGCTCGATCCCACGATAAACATCACCGTGCCGAAAACACCCATTCCCCTTATATCTATGAAAAAGTACTATGAAAAACCACAAAATACGGAAAAAATTTACAAATTATGTCAGACATAATACTCTGTTCTCTTGACAAATCCCGTCGAACGTTGTATAATTTTATCAGAACAGATAAGGAGGCATCCATGTACGACGACGATTTTTTCCGTTTTGACTCCGACGGCGAGGACGACGAGCCCGAAACGCCCGTCTCTCCCGAAGAAGAAACGGATGGAGATATGCCCGTCGACGGGACGGAGGAACCCGAGGAATACGGCGACCCCTACCGGATCTCCGACGGGGAGACCGATTCCGCGCCCCCGGAATCACGGGCGTTCGACGAGGATTTCTTCGGCGAAACAGAGGATACAGACAGAATAGAGACCGAGCCCGAAGAGGACTTCTTCGGCTCCGAAGAGGAGTATTCCGCGTCCGAAATTGAGGACGAGACCGAGGAGCCCGAAGAGACCGAGGACGAAGTCGAAGAAGAATATTCCGAACCCGAAGAATCCGAAGAAGAACCCGAGGAGCCCGAAATCGAGGAAGAACCCGAGGACGAAGTCGAGGAGGAATATTCCGAACCCGAAGAATCCGAGGAAGAGACCGAGGACGAAGTCGAAGAGGAATATTCCGAACCCGAAGAATCCGAAGAAGAGACCGAGGAGTCCGAGGACGAAGTCGAAGAGGAACCCGAGGAAGAGACCGAGGAGCCCGAATCCGAAGAAGAACCCGAGGACGAGGTCGAAGAGGAAACTGAGGAAGAGACCGAGGAGCCGAAGGCGGGCAAGGGCGATGAGCGCCCCATCAGTTCCGATCTCATCCGCGGTCATATCAATACGATCATTCTCCGTTCCCTCTACGACGGGGACAAGTACGGCTATGAAATCATCGCCGAGATCGAACGGAAGAGCCATAACCAATATTCGCTCAAACAGCCCTCCCTGTACAGCGCGCTCAAACGCCTCGAACGGGAAGGTTACATCACGTCCTATTGGGGCGGATCGGTGGCGGGCGGCAGAAGAAAATATTTCTCGCTCACCGACGAAGGAAAGGAGATCGCCGAGCGCAACCAGACCGAATGGGAATATTCCCGCACCGTCATCGACAGTCTGATTTCCGACAAGGACTATGATTTCGGTCAGCCCGCTCCCGCCGCCGTGGACATGCGGGTGCTCAAACAATCGACGTCCCGCGTCCCCGACCGCAACACGGACGAGGAGGAGTTCGATTACGACTTCGAGGAGGAGCCGTCCGAACCCGCCGATCTCTCCGCCGAGCGCGCTGCATTCGAGGAAGAACGGTCGCGCTATGAGGAATCCCTTCGCACGCGGGAAGAAGTACTCCGCGCGCGGGAAGAGGCGGGCACGCGCCGCGAACAGGAATTGTTGGAGCGCGAATTTGCGCTGCAAGCGGAGATCGAACGCCGCGAACAGGAAGCGGAACAGGCGCGTCTCCTCGCCGAGGAACAGGCCAACCGCGAACAGCAACAAGCCGAAGAACAGGCGCGCTATGAAGAACTCCGCGCCCGGGCATACGAAGAAGTCCGCGCTCAGCTTCGGGAGGAAGCCGAGGAACAGGAACGTCAGGCGCGCGAACGGGACCGGCTCCTCGCCGAAGAACAGGCGAAGCTCGAAGAAGTCCGCGCACAGGCATACGAGGAAGCCCGCGCCGAGTTCCGCGCACAGGCGGACGAGCAGGCAAGGCTACAAGCGGAGGAGGACGCCCGCCGTGCCGAGGAGCAGGCAAGACTGCAAGCGGAGGAGGACGCCCGCCGCGCCGAAGAGCAGGCAAGACTGCAAGCGGAGGAGGAGGCTCGCCGTGCCGAGGAGCAGGCAAGACTGCAAGCGGAAGAGGACGCCCGTCGCGCCGAGGAACAGGCAAGACTGCAAGCGGAAGAGGACGCCCGCCGCGCCGAAGAACAGGCAAGACTGCAAGCGGAGGAGGACGCCCGCCGCGCCGAAGAGGAAGCCGCACAAGCTGCCTATGAGGAGGAACAGGAGCTGGAACGCGCCCGCGCCGTGTCGCTCCGCGCCGAAAAAGAGGAGCAGAACGCCCGCATCGTCGAGATGGAGCCCTTCACCGAGGAGCGCGCCCGCTATGAGCAGATGCTGCGGGATCAGGAGGCGGAACTGCGCGCAATGCACACCCGCGCCCTTGCGGAGCAGGAACAGCGCATCCGTGAAGAGGACGCGCGAAATTTCCGCGAACGCGAACAGCAGATCATCCATCAGAATTATCTCAATCTGGTGCAGACCCCGCCGCAGGAACGGCAGGAAACGCCTCTCCCCTATTCGGGACAGACCAACGACCCAGAATCTTACGTCTACGTTACGAAACCCGAGAACGAGCGGGAATACCGGAATATCATCAATAAACTGTTCAACAATACCCTGCGGCAGGAGGAGCCGTCGCCGCAACCCGTGGAATACGCTCCCGCGCCCTCGCTGCCCGAACGCATGCCCGAGCCCGCGCCCGTGTCGCCTCCGAAGCCGGCGCCTTTGAAGCCCGCGCCCGTGGTGCCGCCCGAACCGCGCAAACCTGCGCCCGAACGCATGCCCGAGCCCAAACCCGAGCCCGCGGTGAGACATGTGGCGGCCCGTTCTCTCGGCGGCGTGGATTTCTACGATCTCGAAACACGCGCCACACAGGACGGGATTCGCATTTCGACCTCGGGCGGAAGATCGCCGAAGGATGTCGGGAAGGTGCACTCCGAAAGCCTCGTCCACAAGGGAAAAGCGCTGTTTTTGAGCGCGCTCATCCTCTTCCTGCTCTGCGTCGCGGAGGGAAGTATCGCGCTCGGATTCCAGAACCAGCTCAATCTCCCCCGCTTCTATCCTTATCTCATCTGGGGAACGGGGCTGGCGGTTCTGCTCGTCACTGGTATTGCCTACCTCAACCGCTACGGCGAACGGGCGCTCAGAAGAACGGGCAATCTGCTCGTCAATACCATCGTCGCCTACGCGCTGAGCATCATCGTCATTCTGATCGTCGCGCTTGCCGCGAACATTCAATTCGACGACATGGGACAGCTCATGACCTACATCATTCTTCCCGCAATCTACTTCTTCGGGATCATCGTATTCGGGGTGACATACTACCTGCAAATCCGTCCCCTCAAAGAAGAGTAAAATCCCCCCGCCGATGTCGGGGTGTGTCATAGGGAAATAATTATCCCCGCGTAAAACGCGGGGTATTTCATTTTCGGGCATAGCCCTAATCGTTACAGGCGGCGCACAAGTGCGCATAG
>CANRGR010000072.1 GCA_947630245.1 uncultured Clostridia bacterium
TTATCGCTATTCGGATGTAAAAAAACGGGGCGGAAACGCTCCGTTTTTTCCGTCCCCCCTTGACAAATTTTACCGTCCGTATTATAATGAAAAAAAGCGCCCGTTTGGGCTTTTAAGGAGGAAGATCATGAAAAAACGCTATCCGATCATTGCAACACTCCTCAGCGCGTTGCTTCTGTTCGGGCTCTTCGGTTGCGGCGAAAGCGGCAACGGCGGCGGAAGCGGCGGCGGCAACAACTCCGGCGTCGCGAGCGGGAATTGGTACGACAAAGACATCTGGATGACCGCCGGCACCGTCTTGCCCGACGCGGAATACACCCTTCCCACCGCGGGCAGCACGAGCACCGTCGCCGTGCACGATCCGTCCGTGTTCTATGACGACGTCACGCAGAAATACTACGCGTTCGGCACGCACTACGCGGTTGCCTCTTCCGCAGATCTCATCAAATGGAAAACGGAAGCGGGCGACAACCAGTGGCAGAAGCTCTACGGAACCGAGGCATACAACTATAAGGGCGTACAGTGGCCCGCCGCGCTGCAAAGCTCGATCGACCAACTTCAACCCGACACCACCGTCACCACGACGTGGGCGCCCGACGTGATGAAGATCGGCGATACCTACTACATGTACTACTCGATCACGAGCAAGTTCGGCTCTTCGAAGTCTTTGATCGGCAGAGTTTCGTCGAAAGACGTGCTCGGTCCCTACACCGACAACGAAGTGTTCATCATGTCCGAAGGCAAGAGCGGACAGCCCAACTGCATCGACCCCGAACTCTTCTACGACAAAGATGGCAAACTGTGGATGACCTACGGCTCCTTCTTTGCGGGGATCTATATCAAGGAACTCAACGCGGACGGCACCTTCAAGGAAAATGACGGCTACGGCAAGCTCCTCTGGAAGGGCGTCGGCTCGGGCGTGGAGGGTCCCTTCATCTTCTACAACATCGAGCTCGATTACTACTATCTCATGACGAGCGACGGCGACCTCAACACGAACTACAACATGCGCGTCGCACGGAGCAAGAATCCCGACGGTCCCTATGAGGACATCACGGGGCTCACGATGGACAAAGCTGTGAGAGGCTCGGGCAACAAACTCGCGGGCAACTATCAATTCACGGGCGGATCGCTCAAAGTCGCGCCCGGACACAACTCCGTCATCAAAAAGGACGGCAAGTACCTCGTCGTCTGCCATGTGCGCGACGCGCTCTCGGGCGGACACCACGTCGAAGTGCGCCAGCTCTTCTTCAATGAGGACGGCTGGCCCGTGATGTCTCCCAACCGCTTCGGAAACGAGGAAAAGGGCAAGGTCACAATGGAACAGGCGGCGGGCAATTACGAAATGCTTCTGCATATCGAGGCAACCGATAAGGAAATCGCCAAATCCAAGCCCGTCACGCTCACCGCAGACGGCAAGATCACCGACGAGAGCGGCGAGATCGGCACATGGAGCATGACGAACGACTACTATATCACGTTGAAAGTCAACAACGTCGAATACAAGGGCGTGGTTGCGCCGACGTGGCGCGAATACGGACCCGCCGCGGGTGCGCTCTGCATCACCGCGACGTCCGCGAAGGGTCGTCCCATTTGGTTCAACGCCGCCGCGCAACAGTAAAAGATTTCGTTCCCCCGCCGGCGGCGGGGGAAAATTTTCTGTGCGGACAAAAAATGCGGCAACGCGCTTGAAAAACCGCGCAGGATGAATTATAATAGAGAAGAGATATGCGCCGAGCGCGCAAGGGGAGGGAAATATGGCGCTTCGTTATCCGAAGAATCCGCGGTTCAACCGTCTGCAAATGCGCACGCCCGATTATAAGAGTTGGCAGGAGGGGTGCGCGCACGATCCGTCCATGCTCGAATGGGAGGGAGTTTATTACGTCTATTCCACCGACACGTTCGGCGCGCCGAGCGGCTATCAGATCCGCCGCAGTGAGGATCTGCTCCATTGGGAGTACGTCGGACCCGCCTTCGACATGGAGGACCGCTCGGTCGGCTACCGCCGCGGGAACGGGGAATTTCAGGCGGCGTACGATTGGTGCGTCACGCCGCTGAGCGAAGTCGGCTACGGCGTCTGCGCGCGCAAGGACGGCACGATGTCCTTCTGGGCGCCTCACTGCGTCCGCGGCACGGACGGAAAATTCTGGCTGTATTTCTGTCTGACGGGCTATTTCGGCGGATCGAAATCCTGCATCGGGCTGGCAAAATCCGATTCCCCCACGGGCAAATTCCGCTTTGCGGGACTGTTGGTACAGTCGCCGCCCGGATGGCGCACGCCGAATGCGATCGACCCGCAGTTCTTCTCGGCGGAAGGGCGCTCCTTCCTCGTCTACGGCAGCTATGGGCTCGGGCTCTATGTCATCGAACTTGATCCCGCCACCGGGCTGAGAAAGGACGGCAGGACATATGCCGATTTTTCGGGGAAGAGATGTTCCTTTGCGGAGTATTACGGCACGAATGTCGCCCGCGGCTCCCTCGAAGGCGGCGTCATCCGCTATCACAAGGGGGTTGACGTCCTCGAAAACGGCAAATGGGTCAAGAAAAATTATTATTATCTGATGTGTTCCTACGGTTCCCTCTCCTCGGTGTACAACATGCGCTGCGGCAGAAGCGAGAACCCGGAGGGACCGTACACGGATGTCAACGGGAATCCGCTCGTCTGCTCGACGGACATCGGCACGGGCAACAAGATGCTCGGCTCCTTCCGCTGGGACGGCGCGCCCGTCGATTTCTTCTGCCCCGGGCATAACGATATGTTCGTGACGAGCGGCGGGGTCAATCTGATCTCCTATCATTGCCGCACGAATTACTTCATCGAAAAGGGCATGAGCCGCTCGACGAATTTCCACTATCTGTATCTTTCGCAGTACACGTTCAACTCGGACGGCTGGCCCGTGATGAACGCCAACCGCTACGCCGCGGAGGAAATTCAGGACGTGACGGAGGATCAGCTTCTCAACATTACGGCGGGCAAGTTCGAGGCGGTGCTCTTCACGCAGGGGGTCAACTCCGTCCGTTCGAAGCGGGTCATTCTGCATGCGGACGGCACGCTCAACGGCGCGTACAGCGGAACGTGGAAGATGTACGGCACGCATTATATCTCGATCACGCTCGGCGAGGAGGAATATCTCGGCGTGGTGATGCCCGCTTGGCTCGACGACCAGACCGTCGCGGGACTCACCGTCACCGCAATGGGCAAAACGAGCGGCATGGCGCTCCATTTGAATAGTACAAATCGGATATAGTTCACGGAAAAATTCACGAAATTCTTTGTTTGCTTCAATTCACGCGATTTCTTGCTTGCTTGCGGCTTGCCGCAAGCGGCGCGCCGCGCGCGTCGTAAAGAATTTCCGTGAGGAGAAATTCACGCGATTGCTTGCTTGCCTACGGCTTCGAAAGCAATCGCCGTGAGGGGTTAAGCGATTTGATTTCATGAAACCCGTTCGCCCGCCCACAGTCTGCCTTGCACAAACAACAAGCCGAAAGGATTCGGCAAATTGTGTGCGCTTATGGAAAAGCGTGGTTTTCCAACGCGCATGGGAATCTAAGAAACTACGCTGTCATACCGACGACCGAGCAACGTTCTTCCACTGTCATACCGAGCGAAGCGAGTGTATCCCCTCATACGCAGATCGCTTTGGAGAAGGGGATTTCCTCACCCCCTTCGGGGGTTCGAAATGACAAGGGGGAACAAGAGGGCGTTCTCTTATTACGTCACTCTGAACGAAGGCGTAGCCGCAGTTGAAGAGTCGCCATAGTCTTAAAATCAAGGCGATGTTTCGACTGCGCTCAACATGACGTATTTTAGAACGGCGCGGCGCGGGAAAATCCCGCGCCGCGCCCGCCTTCACTGTCATACCGAGCGGAGCGCGAAGCGCGGAGTGAGCGTATCCCCTCATACGCAGTCCGTTTTGAATGAGGGAATCACGCAATCGCCTTTGGCTTCCCCCGGAATGACTGCTGTAATCCGAACAACGGCGCCGCGCGCCCACGCGAATCGCGTGGGCGCGCGGCGCTTCAAAAAATTTTCCGCAATTTTCAAAAAAGGCGGGACAAACGGTCGGCATGAAACGTTGTAATGGTAGAAGGAGAAAAAATCATGAAGAAAATCATTCAAACGGTCGGGATTGCCGCCGCCGTCCTCATTTTGATGACCGCATGCGGCGGAACGGCGCAACAGCTCGCCGCGCCCGCGGAATCAACGCCCCTTTCCTACACGGAAGCGGGGACGCCCGAGCGGGAGGAGATCCTCTCCGCGGCGGAGACGTTTGCGGAGACCTTTGCGCCCGCCGTCTGTGCGGGACGCCGCGGGGAGAACGTCGCCCTTTCGCCCGTCTCGGTCTACTCGGCGCTCTCGCTTGCCGCAATCTGCGCGGGCGGCGAGACCCAAACGGAGCTCCTGTCCGCGCTCGGCATGAGTTTGGACGCGCTCAAAGCCGATTTCCCCGTCTTTTACCGCGGTCTCAACGCCGAATATCGTTCCAACGCAAATTCTCTCTCGGGAAAGCTCACGCTCGGGAACTCGATCTGGGTGCAGTCCGGCTTGCCCGTCAAGCAGAATTGTCTCGACGTTCTCTCGGAGAAATTCTTCTGCTACTCCTATTCCGCAGACTTTGCGGGCGACAACGGCGGCGCGAACAAGTCTGTGCGCAACTTCGTCAAGGAGCAGACGAACGGGATCATCGACCGCGACTTCAAGCTCGGGGAACACACTCTCTTCGCCCTCATCAGCAGTCTCTATCTGAAAGACGTCTGGAACGAATACGGCAGGGAGATCCCGCTCACGCCCGAGCCCTATTCCTTCACGCAGGGGGACGGGAGCGAGACGTCGCTCTCCCTCATGCAGGGCTACTATGAGCAAGGCAGGGCGTTCGACGGCGGAAACTTCACGAGTTTCTACGCGGAGACCAGACACGGCTATCGCCTTCAATTCATGGTACCCAAAGCGGGCGTGGCGGCGGAGGAGATCTTCACGCGGGACAATCTCGCCGCACTCAAAGACGCCGACTATCGCCCCGACGACGAGGAGAACAAGATTCATTACAATACGCGCTGTCTCTTCCCCGCGTTCGAGGCGGGATTTGACGGTGACGTCAAGGAGATTCTGCGCGGCATGGGTGTCGAGCGGCTCTTCCGCAATCCCGATTTGGAAGAGGACGGTTGCTCCTTTTTCACCCTCACCGACGGGAGCGCCTATGTCGAACAGGTGCGGCACGTCGCCGAGCTCAAAGTCGACCGCAGGGGAATCGAGGGGGCGGCGGTCACCGTGCTCCCCGCCGCGGGCGCCGCGGGTCCGGACGGTTGGGAGACCGTGAACGAGGACTTCGTCGTCGACCGCGCGTTCGCCTTCGTCCTCACCGACCGCTATGGCACGACCCTCTTCTCGGGAACCGTCAATTTCGTATGACGGGAGTATGATTATGATATGGCGCGCGGGCGCATGCGCCCGCGCGCGCAAAAAATTCGAAATGATTTTTGAATTGCCGAAAGGAGGATTCCGATGAAAAAGAAAAAGTTAAAATTCCTTGCCGTCGGGTTCGCCCTTGCGGGCGTCTTGACCGCCGTTTCCGCATGCGCCGAAGAACAGCGCGAGCACGACATGGTGGAAGATCCCACGATGGCATATGTGTGCGGATGGAACGAACGGTGCTCGGGTGCCGACGGATACTTTGAGATCAACGCTCTCACCGTTTCCGCGGCGGACGGCGAGTACTATGCGATCGTGGAATACGAAACGAATCTGGCGGATTCCGTCATATCGGATGCGGAAAATCGTGCCGAATTGCTGCTCTCTCCGAGCGAAAATTTCAATTTGGAATTTTATCGGTGGGATTTTGGGGAATACAAGCTCACTTTCAAACTGCCGCAGGATTCTCTGAGCCGGGAGAACTGCGAAAAGCTGTGCCGGACAGAGGTCTCCCGCGAGAATACATTCCCCACGATAAATATTTTTCTGAAATATTTTGATACTTATTGTCAGGTAGACGGACAGAACTACGTCGGAAAGTACTTTGCGTTACCCATGAAGTATGTGTAATCCATTGCCGCAAGGTCTTAAAAAATCAAGGCGATGTTTCGACTGCGCTCAACATGACGTATTTGAGAATGCCTGTCTGTTTCTCACTGTCATACCGACGACCGAACGAAGTGAGGGAGGAGTGTATCCCCCAATACGCAGTCCGCTTTGGAGAAGGGGATTTCCTCACCCCCTTCGGGGGTTCGAAATGACAAGGGGGAACAAGAGGGCGTTCTCTTATTTCATTCCGAGCCCGTCGAGGAATCGCCGCAGTCTTAAAATCAAGGCGATGTTTCGACTGCGCTCAACATGACGTATTTGAGAATACCTGTCTGTTTCCTGTCATACCGAGGGCGTAGCCCGAGCGTATCCCCTCATACGCAGTCCGCTTTGAATGAGGGGATTCACTCCCCCCTTCGGGGGTCGGAATGACAGAAAGCACCCGCCTTTGTCATTTCGACCGAAGTGAGCGAAGCGAACGAAGCGGAGAAATCTCATCATAAGGTGGAGATTCCTCGGCTTCGCTCGGAATGACAGAAAAAACAGTGGCTTAGGTATTCTCTGCTTCGCACTGCGTGCTCGTGCCGCCTTTTTGGTAAAAAGAATGCCGCCGCGGGCTCTGTCCGCGGCGGCGTTCCTTTCGTTTGGTCAGCTCAATTCGAATACGGGTTTCCCCAACACGATGAAGATGATGTCGAGGATCCAACCGATCGTACCCCCGAAGAAGATCCAGATAATGCCGAGGACAATACCCGGAAGGTCGCCTTTGCAGATGCGGTAGATCCCAAAGATGATCCCGTCGAGGATGGGGAGTGCCAGAATGATCTTGACGATCAGAGGCAGATTGTCGATTGCTTTCCGAAGTTCATTCATACCGATTTACTCCTTTCCTTTTATTATATAAAGCGCGGCGGCGGAAAATTCGCCGGAGACGTTTTATCGCTTATTTCTTTCTTGCGCCCTGCGCGGCGCGTTCGCGGATCGCACGGTTCTCCTCGTCCGTATTCATGAAATCCGTTCTCGGCGCCGGTTTTTCGCGCTTGAACGGGTTGCCGTCCTTCACCGCGAACATGAGAATGCCGAAGAGCAGCGCCGTTCCCACGGGAATGAGCCCCCACAGCCCGAACAGGCAGAGAAGCGGAATCGCCACCGCCACGCTCACGGCTGACAGAATACAAAAAATTATTCTCAGGATCTTAAACATTCCACTCAGTATCCCGTATAAGTTTTTCTCTATTGTAGCATAATCGAAAGGAAAATACAACATCTTGTGGCGAAAAAAATGAAAGAAAAAAAGAAAATTTTTCCGCAAAAATCGTCGAAAAAATCTCAAAAAACAGTTGACAAGCCATTTGGGATGTGATAGAATGAACAAGCTGTCCGAAAGGAAGGCAACAATATCCGCATAAATTCAAAGCGATCCGTAAAATCGTAAAATTTTTTCGGAAAAGTTGCGAAAAACGCTTGACAACGGAAACGAGCCCATGCTATAATAGACAGGCTAAGCCCGTGAGAGCGGGACAGCGCCAAGCTGTTGCTTGGTTCACGCAGATTAAAAATCGAATAAGAAAGAAACGATTTTTTGTAACACAAAAAGCAGTTTCTGTCAATTTTTTGAGCAGACAATAGTACTCAAAA
>CANRGR010000073.1 GCA_947630245.1 uncultured Clostridia bacterium
TGCTTCGAATTTCAGCGTCACCTTCTTCGCGCACCCCGCAAACAGCAGCATCGTCGCCGCCAGCGCGGCAAGGAGCGTTAAGATCGCGATCCGTCGTATTCTCTTCATGTCTACGACCTCCATCATTCTGTATTATCACAATTATATAAAAAAGCGGGGAAAATGTCAACAAAGGGAGCCGCCGCAGAGGAATTTTCACCCGATTTACATATAAAAATTACTTATGGCAACCCCTTCCGCCTTTCCTTGAACGCCGAGCGGCGCCTTCCGCTTCCGCCCGAAAACCAGTATGCCGCGTCTTTCCGCCGCCTATTCCGTCCCCCGCGGTTCTTCGTCGAAGCGGTGGCGCACCCCCTCTCTGTCTTTATATGCGATCACCGTTGCGAGCGAAACGTTCTCCACGCTCTTGAAGATATTCTGCTCGATCTGCGGGTCCTCCGCTTTGAGACGGCGGATGAGCTCTTTCACCTTTTGCCGCTTGCCGTCGGTATCGCCGCGGGCGACGTCGGAAGTGAATTTGCACGCACAGCGCAAAAAGCGAAGCCCGTATTCCTCCCGCCACGCGATAATGTCCTTTTCGCGCACATAATACATCGGACGGATGAGTTCCATGCCCTCGAAGTTCGTACTTTTGAGTTTGGGGAGCATGGTCTGTATCTGCCCGCCGTAGAGCATTCCCATCAGAATGGTCTCGATGACGTCGTCGAAGTGATGACCGAGGGCGATCTTATTGCATCCGAGCGCCTTCGCCTGCGCGTAGAGATACCCCCGCCGCATGCGCGCGCAGATATAGCAGGGAGACTTTTCGATTTTGAGCACGTTTTCGAAAATATCCGTCGAAAAGACGGTAACGGGCACGCCGAGCGCCTCCGCGTTCTCTTCGAGGAGGGCGCGGTTTTCGGGCGCATAGCCAGGGTCCATCACGAGGAACACGAGCTCAAACGGGAATTTATTGTGCCGCTTCAATTCCTGAAAGAGCTTTGCCATGAGCATGGAATCCTTCCCGCCGGACATGCAAACGGCGATCCTGTCGTTCGGCGCGACGAGTTGATATTCGGCGATCGCCTTCACGAACGGCTTGAAGAGCCGCCGCGCAAACGGCTTTCGGATGCCTTCTTCTATTTTTTCGAGAAATTCACGGTCCATAGCCACAGTATAATAAAAATGCGGTACGATGTCAAGAAAAAATCAACTCTACCCACAGTAGAGTTAAGTTTTTGCGGAATAGAGTGCTTTTTTTCAAGGATAGACCTTTGCGGGAAAGAGGGAGAGCGTTTTTTCGGAAAATTAGGTTGTATTTTCCCGCCGTTTGCGATATGCTGTTACTGTAAAATCTACTGTCGGAAACGACTTTGTCGTGCAAGGAGGTACGGAATGAAATCATTCGACATCTATGTAGATTCCGGGGCGAACATCCCGCAGGCAATCATCAAAAGCCGCGGGCTCCGCGTCATTTCCTATCACATGACGGTGAACGGGGAAGACCGCCTCTGCTACGAAGAGGGCGTCCCCTTCGAAGAGACTGCGAAAAAGTTTTACGACGACATGCGCGCGGGCGCGGAAGTAAAGACCTCGCTCATGAACGCCGAAACCTTTTACGACGCCCTTCTCCCCTCCGTGAAGGAAGGCAAAGACGTGATCCTGTTCACGATCTCTTCGGGCATCAGCGCGACGAACAAGCAGGCGCAGGAGGCGGCGAAGAAGCTCGAAGCGGACTTCCCCGGACGGAAAGTTTTTGCGATCGACAGCGAAAACGCTTCGATGGGCGAAGGACTGCTTGTTCTCAAAACGGCGGATCTGCGCGACCTCGGCGAGAGCGTGGAGACCTGCGCCGAATGGGCGCGGGAGAACGCCTTCAAGACCAACAGCTACCTCACGGTGGGCGACCTCAAATACTTAAAGCGCACGGGGCGCATTTCGACGACGCTCGCGATCGCGGGGACGTTGCTCGGCATCAAGCCCGTGCTCCGCGCAGACGGGAGCGCCAACACGAAGATCGTATTTTTCAGCAAGGAGCGGGGCAGAAAAAAGGCGCTCATGGCGCTTGCCGAAGCGTATAAGGAGCGCGCCTCCGACTACGACAAGCAGACCGTCGCCATCTGCCACGGCGATTGCGAAGAGGACGCGAATTATTTGGCAGACCTCATCCGCGAGATCGGCGCACAGGAGATCATCGTCGAATATTACGATCTGTGCACGGGCTCCCATGTCGGTCCGGGCACGGTGGCGCTCTTCTTCTTCGGCAAGGACAGGCGCGGGACCCTCCCAACGGCAGAGGCGGAAAAGAAGCCTCACGGAAAAGTCGTAACGGATAAAGCATAAACATTTCGAAATGCGGGAAGCCGCCCGCGCCTTCTTGGGCGCGGGCGGCTTTTTTTATGTTTTTTTCGATCCTTTTAGCGGCGGAAGAACTTTTCCGTTTTCGCCGTGAGCAGCGCGGCGGCGGCGAGTTTTACAAGGTCGGGCAGAAGGTAGGGCGTAACGCACGCCGTGAGCGCATAGCCCGCCGTGCACCGATACATGAGAACGAACCACACCGTGCCGAAGAAGTAGCACACGGCAAGCCCCAGCAAGTTACCGAGATAGAGGAGCGCGACCCGCGCCCAAAATTTTTTGGCGGGCAGGAGACGGAACAGGGCGGGAATGAGCGCCGCGAACAAGAAGCCGAAGAGATAACCGCCGGTAGGTCCGAACAGGGCGGCGACGCCGCTTTTGAATCCCGCGAACACGGGCACGCCGACAAGCCCCATAAGGAGATAGACGGCGACGGCGGCAGTCCCCCGCTTTGCGCCGAGCGTTCCCCCCACGAGGGCGACGGCAAGCGTTTGCAGGGTGAAGGGAATGGGACCGATGTTCAAAGAGATCCACGCGCACGCGGTAATGAGGGCGACGGCAACGCCGATGTAGGCGATCTCCCTCGCCGCGCTGTGGAAGTGTTTTGCTTTGATATTTTTCATGAAACCATCATATCACAAAATTCTGAAAAAATCAACCGAAACGGGCACCCCCTACTCCCCCCTTGCCCACCTCCGCTCTCCCCTCTTGCCCCCTCCTTAGGAGGGGGGTAGGGGGGTGGTGTCCTTTGCTTCTAATATTCCACCACCTCAGTCTCGGCTTTTGCCTCGACAGCTCCTCCTCAAAGGAGGAGCCAAGAGAACACTGCGGCGACCCTTCGACACGCCTCGCTTCACTCGGCGGCTCAGGGTGACGAATTGAGAACGCGCAATAATCTTGCCCCGCCCCCTCTTGCCCTGCCACAATGCAACTAAAATTTAGCGGCGCGACCTCAAACGAGGTCGCGCCGCTCCATTTTCCATTCGGTTTACAAATATTTTTTCAAGTCCGCGGTGCGGTCGAGCGCTTCCCACGGGTAGGCGTCCCGCCCGAAATGCCCGTAAGAAGAAGTCTTGGCATAGATCGGCGCGCGCAAGCCGAGCTTTTTGATGATCGCCGCGGGGCGCAGGTCGAATTCCTTCTTCACCACTTCGGCGATCTTGTCGTCGGAGAGCTTCCCCGTGCCGAAGGTATCCACAAACACGGAAACGGGGCGCGCCACGCCGATCGCATAGGCAACTTGCAGTTCCATTTCGTCCGCAAGCCCCGCCGCCACCATATTTTTGCAGATGTACCGCGCCATATACGCCGCGCTTCTATCCACTTTGGTGGGGTCCTTGCCCGAAAACGCGCCGCCGCCGTGCGGGCATCTTCCGCCGTAGGTATCGACGACGATCTTCCTGCCCGTCAGCCCCGAATCCCCCTCCGGACCGCCGATCTCGAACCGCCCCGTGGGGTTGATGAAGTACTTGGTGTTTTCATCCAGAAGCTCTGCGGGGATCACCGCCTTCGCCACGAACTCTATCATGTCGCGCTCGATCTGTTCGTGGGTAACGTGGGTGTTATGCTGGGCGGAAATGACGACTGCGTCCACGCGCACGGGCGTTTTCCCCTCGTATTCGACGGTGACCTGCGTTTTGCCGTCGGGGCGGAGATAATCGACGAGTTTCTCTTTTCTGAGCTGTGCGAGGCGGAAGGCAAGTTTATGCGCGAGGACGATGGGAAGAGGCATGAGCTCATCCGTTTCGCGGCAGGCGTAGCCGAACATCATGCCCTGATCGCCCGCGCCGATGAGGTCGCTCGCCTCCCCTCCCGCACGGTTTTCGAGGGAGGAATCGACGCCGAGCGCGATATCGGGCGACTGCGCGTGCACGAGCGCGATGACGTTGCATTTGTCATAGGCAAAATCGCCCGCGTGGTAGCCGATCTCTTTGATGACGCGGCGCGCAACCGCCTCATAGTCCACCATAGCGCGCGTAGTGACTTCTCCCGTGATAAACAGGGTGTTATAGGCGGCACAGCACTCCACCGCCGCACGCGTGGCGGGATCCTGCCGCAGAAGTTCGTCTAAAATCGAATCCGAAATGCGGTCGCATACTTTATCGGGATGTCCTTCGGTGACGCTCTCACTCGTAAAAAATCTTCTCATCGTATTTCCTCACTGTTGTTCTTTTTTATTATAGAAAGTACGCGCGGAAAAGTCAACCGAAAACAGGGTCGATCTTTCTGCTACTCCGAGCAAAGCCCCCCTGTCATCCCGAGCGGAGCGAAGCGAAGTCGAGGGATCCCATTTCTATTTTCAGATGTCTCCACCCCGGTCGACATGACCGATTGGACACGCCGCGGACAGGAGACAGGAACGCCGCGGGCAATAGGAACGCCGCGGGCGGGGCGCAAATTGCGCCCCGCCCGCGGCTTCACTGAATGTTTTTGTCGGGAAAGACAATGAGCGGCGTGAGATTCTCACTCTTCCCGTTGCCAATAATAGGCAGAATATGTGTCTGTCAAATATTTTGCCGCTGTCGATACGTTTTCAAGTCCCGATACGGCTTCGGCATCCGACATGTATCTCTGATCCTCCGATATCTTCCATCCGTTCGGATTTGCAAAATGCACTTCTGTTAAATTGTCACAATAAAAGAATGCCGCTTTCCCAATCCAAGTCACGTTCGCGGGGATGTCTATGCTCTGCAAGCTGTCACACATCCAAAATGCACTCTCTCCGATCGAGGTTACGCTCGCGGGAATTTCTATGTTCTGCAAGCTGCCACACTCCCCAAACGTATTGTTTCCGATCGAAATCAACTTACTGTTGTCTCCAAAAGTGATGGTCTGTAATTTGCCGCAACCCCAAAACGCGCCATCTATCGTGGTAACACTTGCAGGAATTTCTATGCTCTGCAAACTGGAACACCCCGTGAACGCACTCTGTCCAATCGAAGTTAACTTACTGTCATCACCAAAGGTAACGCTCTGTAAACTATTGCAATTATTAAACGCACCCTCTTCGATTGAAATCACGCTCGCGGGAATTTGTATGCTCTGCAAACTGGAACACCTCGCGAACGCACTCTGTCCGATCGAGGTCACATCGCCCGGAATTTTGCTGTTTTTACAACCCAAAATCAACGTCTTGCTGTCGATTTCAATCACGCATTCATTCTGCGATTTCATTGCTTGGTTGGCGGGATCTACCGTAATATGTTCGAGGTCACTGCAAGCCGAGAACGCACCCTCTCCGATGGAAACAACTTTTGCGGGAATTTCTATGCTCTGCAAACTTTGGCACTCATAGAATGCCAAATCCCCGATCGAATTCAACTTACTGTCATCTCCAAATGTGACGCTCTGCAATGCACCGCAATCATAGAACGCCTTATCCGCAATCGAGGTCACATCGTCCGGAATTTGCAAATTGACAACTTCTTTCCCGCCCACAAACAGATAACGCACATGAGAAAATGGGATGGAATAAAGATCTGCAAACTCAATTTTGCACCATGCGGAAAGATCGGAAATATACACTTCCTGCAAATTATCGTTACAGCCCCAAAATACATAATTTCCAATCGAGGTCAAAGTCGAAGGAAGGACGATTTTATGCAAATGCTTACAATTATAAAAAACATTTTGGTCGATTTTTTCCAACCCCTCACACAGACAGACAGCGCGGAGCATTGTGTTGTCCTGAAACACAGCCTCCCCTATTGTCGTGACGGGATACGAATCAATTTCCTGCGGAACGACGACTGCGGTAGCAGTACTATTTGTAAACCGAGTAATCGTCGCCTTTCCCGCGTCTACCGTATATTCGAAATCACTTTCTACTGCCGTTATATTCCGCCCGTAGACCGCGAGCGAGTTTTGGTAGAGTCCCTCGCCTGTCAGCGGTTTGGTGTATTCCATGTCCCCATACCAACCGTCAAAAAAGTTTTTTAGTTCGGGGTCGGTCGTCATGTCCGCCGGCTTTTCGGGAAGTTCGAACTTGCCATAATCATAGTTGATCTGGCGGGTCTCTGTCAAGACATTGTCGATATAAAATACGGAAGCCATCGCCAAAATCACAAGCCAAAATTTTTTCATCTTCTCCTCCTTTGATATGAAATTATTATATGTCAACAATAATCAGAAGCCAAGAAGGTTCTGGAAAATTTACAATTCAAATAAAACTTTGATTGGAGCGGGCGCGGCGCCGTGCGAGATTCGCACGGCGCCGCGCTTTCCATTGACTTTTCCCCGAAAATATGCTATTCTTTCCCCATGAAATGCACGCTATGCCCCGTGAACTGCGGGGCAGACAGGGACAAAGCCGCGGGGCGGTGCGGCGTGAAGGGACTCACCGTCGCCAAATACTATCTTCACCCCTATGAAGAGCCGCCCATCTCCCACAAAAACGGGAGCGGGACGATCTTCTTCGGCGGCTGCAATCTCCGGTGCGTATTCTGCCAGAATTTCTCGGTCTCGCGCGCCGAGCGCGGGAACCCAATCACCCCGCGCGAACTTTGCGACATCTTCCGCCGTCTCGAAGACATGGGCGCGGACAACATCAATCTCGTCACGCCCGACCATGTCTCGGGATACATCGCCGAAGCGCTTTCGATCTACAAACCGCAGATCCCCGTCGTCTACAATTCAAGCGGCTATTGTCTCGTCTCCGCACTTCGGGAGATCGACCCCTTTATCGACGTCTATCTGCCCGATCTCAAATTCCGCTCCCCCGCTCTCTCCATGCGCTACACGGGGCGGGAGGACTATTTCGACATCGCCGCCGAGGCGATCTCCTTCATGGCAAAAAAGCCGATGAAGTTGAGCGAGGACGGGAAACTTCTCTCCGGGCTCCTTGTGCGCCATCTCGTGATGCCGATGTGCGTCTTTGACTCCATCGCCGTGCTCGACGCACTCAAAGAGATTCTGCCGAAGGACGTTCCCCTCTCCCTCATGCGGCAATATACGCCGATGGGCTACCTTGCGGACTTTCCCGAACTCAACCGCAAAATTACGGCGCGGGAATACCGCAGAGTGCTCGATCACGCCCTCATGCTCGGCTTTGCCGATCTGTATACGCAGGAAAAGACAAGCGTCGGAACGGAATTTATCCCCGATTGGGATTAACCCGCCGCCCTTTTCAGTCTTAGACAACATTTGCCGAACCCTTTCGGCTTATTGTCCGAAAAAGCGATTTTGGGAACCTTCTCCGTTGATGTGAGAAGCAAATTCCCTCACGGAAAAAGATTTTGCGCAGCAAAAGATTTTTCGTGAATCCAAATCCGCGTCCGCGAGCAGAACCACGCTTCTGCGCTGCGGAACAACA
>CANRGR010000074.1 GCA_947630245.1 uncultured Clostridia bacterium
AAAGACAACCAGATCGCGGAGCGCAAAGCGCAGTTTCTTATATTTTGTGCGCTTTTCGGAATTCGAATAACAGCGCGCCTCCATTGCGTCCGCAAGTTCCTCCGCGCGGCGGAACGCCGAGAGAAGGAGCGGAACCAGCACGGGAACGATCGCCTTGACCCGCTTGAACAGACCCCCGCTGTCGAACGAGGCGCCGCGCGCCTTCTGCGCGTTCATGATGCGCTCCGTCTCGTCGAGCAGAATGGGAATGAAGCGCAGCGCGATGCTCATGATGAGCGCGAGCGCATGAACGGGAAAGCGGATCCATTTGAGCGGTGTCAGCAGGCTCTCGATCCCGTCCGTCAGCGCGACGGGCGTCGTCGTATAGGTGAGCATCGAGGAGCAGATCATGAGCAAAATCAGCCTCAGCACGAAGAAAACCGAAAAGACGATCCCCTCCTGCGAGACGGTGAAGATCTTCCACTGCCAATAGACGGCGGGACCCGCCCAATATGTCTTTTCGCCGCCGTGAAAGAGCACGTTGAGCGCCGCCGTGAACACGACGAGGAAGAGCACGCCTTTCAGGGAGCGCAGAATCTTTCCGAAGGGAACGCGGGACAGGAGCGTCCCCGCAAACAGCACAAGGGCGCAGATCCCGAGCGCGAGAAAGTCCTTTGCGAGGAAGATTGCGACGATAAAACCGACCAGAAACACAATCTTGATCCGCGGATCCAATCTGTGAACGGGAGAGGATACGGGGTAGTACTGCCCGAAGGAGACGTCTTTCAGCATGCGCCCCCCTTCCCGAGCGAGAGGACCTTTGCGACAAAGTCCTCCGTCGAATAATCGCAGTCGATGTCAATTCCGCGGGCGGCGAGCGCAAGCACGAGTTTCGCCGTGAGCGGAATATCCAGCCCGAGGGACAGAAGTTCGTCCGAGCGGCGGAAGAGCTCCCGCGGCGGGAGAACGTATTTCACCTTGCCGTCCGCAAAGACGGCGACGCGGGTGCAGTTTTCGGCGATCTCGTCCATGTCGTGCGAGACGACGACGACCGTCTTGCACCACTCCCTGTGAAGCCTGTGCAGGAGTTCCATCACTTCACGCTTTCCGAGCGGATCGAGCCCCGCGGCGGGCTCGTCCAGGACGAGCACTTCGGGCCGCGTGACAATGACGCCCGCGATTGCGACCCGCCGCTTCTGTCCGCCCGAAAGATCGAAGGGAGACATCTCTTTGATCTCCTCATAGTCGAGCCCGACGATCTCCAACGCCTCCCGCACGACCTTTTCGAGCTCCTCCCGCTCCGGCTTCTTTTCCGCAAAATTTTTGTAGCCGAACGCGACGTCGTCAAAGACCGTCTCCGCAAAGAGCTGGTATTCGGGGTATTGAAACACCATTCCCACCGAGCGGCGCAGCGCGCGGAAATCCGTCTTTTTGTCGGTCAAGTCGAAATCGCCGACGCGGAGCACGGTGTCGCCGCGCATCTTCTTTTTGCCGTGTTTCTCCGCGGAGGGAACGCGCAGCAAGCCGTTCAGATGCTGTACGAAGGTGCTCTTGCCGCTCCCCGTGTGCCCGATGATCCCGAAGAACTCCCCTTCTTCGATCGTGAGGTCTATCCCGTCGAGCGCGCGCGTCGAAAAGGGCGAACGCGCATTGTATGTGTAACCGAGATGCTCCGCTACGATACGCATTTTGCAATCTCCTCCGCCAGAGCGTCGGCGTCGAGCGTATCGGAGACGGGCAGTCCGCCCGCCTGCAACCGTTTGCAGATCTCCCCGATCCGCGGCAGGGCAAGATTATAGGTGAGCAGTTCCTCGTGGCGGCGGAAGATCTCCGCGGGCGCGCCGCGCATGACGATCTCCCCGCGGTTCATCACAACCGCCCGCGACGCGAGCATCGCCTCCTCCATAAAATGGGTGATCATGAGGACGGTCACCCCCTCTCTCTCGTTGAGCCGCCGCACGACGTCCACGATCTCGCGCCGTCCGCGCGGATCGAGCATCGCCGTCGACTCGTCGAGGATCATGAGCTTGGGTCGGAGGGCGAGCACGCCCGCGATCGCGATCCGCTGTTTCTGCCCGCCCGAAAGACGGGAGACCATCGCCGTGCGGTATTCCTCCATGCCGACCGCCCCGAGGGCGAATGCGATGCGCGCGCCGATCTCCTCGCGCGGGAGACCGATGTTCTCCGCGCCGAACGCGACGTCGTCCTCCACAATGGACGCCACCGTCTGGTTGTCGGGATTCTGAAAGACGATCCCCACCTTCTTGCGCACCGATTGCAGCGTCTTTTCCGTGATCGGTTCGCCGAATACGGAGATCTCGCCGCGATCCGCCGTCAAAAGTCCGTCGGCAAGACGGGCGAGCGTGCTCTTGCCGCTCCCGTTGTGCCCGAGCACGGCGACAAACTCCCCCTCTTCCACGGAAAAATTCAAATTTTCGATCGCAAACGCGCCGTCCTCTCCGTAGCGGAAAGAGACGTCGCGGAATTCAAGCGCCGTCATGGCATCCTCGCTCCCCTATTATAGCAAACCCGTCCGCATTCTGCCAACGGTTTTCCTATGAAAACGCTGTGAAAATTTTTCTTTTTTATTCGCGCACGATCGCAAGTTCGCGCAGGGCGCGCGTACAGGCGATGTAGAGCTCGTGCTCGCTCATTCCCTTGTCGTACACGGCGACTGCGGAAAATTCGAGCCCCTTGCTCTCGTAGACCGTCATGACATTGATCGCGCTCCCCGAGAGTTTCCCCGCCGAAGAGAGGCGGAGATACCCCCGCTTTTCGAACAGGGGCAGATACTCCTCCCGCACGATGACCGCTTTCAGTCCCTGCTTGCCGCGGAAAAATCCGCTCACCTGCCGCGGTTTGAGCGTCCGCACTTCGTCCCCGTGCAGACCGATCGGCGTCATGCCGACGTTCACCCTGTCCGAGACGTATTCGACGATCTCGTTCGTGTTGCGGTAGTTGCGGTTGAGTTCGTACAGATTTCCGAAGGACGCGTCCCAGCTCTCCACGCCGCGCCAGGGCGTGATGTTCTGTTTGAGATCGCCGAACACGTTGAACGCCGCGTCGGAATGGATGCGTTTCAGAAGCGCATACTCCTCGGGCGAGACGTCCTGTCCTTCGTCCACAAAGACGAGCCCGTAGCGGGGCGTGAGCTTCCTGCCCGCCTCCGTCAGCGCGCTGCAAAGCGCGTATCCGTCCGACGGATAGACCCCCTTCATCCCGAACCGTCTCTTGTAGCAACGGACCGTCCTGCGGTAGAGCCAGCGCACGATGTCGGGTCCGTTTTCGCACTTTCCGAGCTCCCCGCTGCCCTCAAAGAGGCGGACGACCGCAAAGAACTCGCGGAAGAGTTCGAGCCCTTCCTCCATTTCTCCGATCGCGGACGCCGCCTTGCCGATCTCCCGTTTGAGTTCCTCCCTGCGCGCGATCCGCTCGGGATAGGTGTAGACGTCCCGCCCGTTCACACGCCTGCGATAGCGGTAGAGATCGTCGATCTCCCGCCCGACCGTCACCGTCAGCGAGGCGAGATCGGCGAGCGCCTCTTCGAATACCTGCTCCGCCCGCGCGGAAATATCCCGCGCACAGCGATAAAATTCCGCAAATTGGCGGAAAAAATAATCGGGACAGCGCGCGTCCTCGCCGAGGACGTATCCCAAAAAGTCCTCGACCTGCACGAACTCGCTCATCAGCGCGCGGAAGGGCTTGGTGAAATAGAATCCGCCCTCCTTGTTGTCCTTCATCTCGCCGAGCACGCTCCTGCGCACCCGCACGGACGCATTCTTGATTTTCGCATACTGCTCCGCCCGCCGTTTGCAGTCGAGGAGCACTTTTTGGGCGACTTCGCGGCATTCCCTGCCCGTGAAGATGCCGTACAGATCGCCGTACAGCTTGCCGACGTCCCGTTTCAGCTCGCGCGAAAAGGCGGGAGAATAGAGATAGCGGAGATATTCCTCGCTCTCCCGTTCCCCGTTCAGCTTGCTTTCGAGATCGACGCCCTCGTTCCCGAGCGCGCGGAAATAATAACTTCTCAGCGTCACGGTGCGCACCCGCTGCAATTCGAGCGTCTGGGCAAGTTCGTCGATAAAGGCGTTGAAGGAATCGGACGGCGTGATCACGAGCACGTCCCGCGGGCGGAGATTCTCGTTGTTGTACATGAGATAACTGAGGCGGTGGAGAAGGATCATCGTCTTTCCGCTGCCCGCGCAGCCCTGCAAGACGAAACTCTCCCGCTCGGGCTTTGTAATGATCTCGAACTGCTGTTCCTGAATCGTGCGGATGATGTCTCGGATCCGGGTGTCGTCCTTGCGGCTCTTGATGATGCTCCTCAGATACGGATCGAAGAGAATCTCCTCGTCGCGCCCCGCGATCTCCTCGGACGAGAGCGCGTCACGGACCGAGAGATATTCGTTGCGGAATTCGAGCACCTTGCCGTTCTTGACGGACAGCGCGCGGCGGAGCACCGTCTTGTAGTGATATTCGTTGATGGAGAACTCCACGCGGCTCTTCTGGTAGTACCGCACGGCGAGCGGCGCGCGCCAATCGACGATTTCGAGATTCATATCCCCCTTTTTGCCGATATAGTAGCTATTGTAGCCCTCCTCCCCGTCCACCACGTCCATGCGGGCGAAATAGGGCTCGGCAAAAAAGCAACGGTACGATTCGAGCCGCTTCGTCTCCGCCGCGATCAGCGCGTTGAGTTCGATCACGGAACGGTAATCGCCCGCCGTGTAGCTCTCCCCCTTTTCCAGCGCCGCGATCTGCCCTTTCGCCTCGGCGATCCGCTTTTGGAAGCGCGAAATGTACCGCTTTTTCAGCATCAGGAGGACGGCGCGGACATGCTCTTCCTCATACTTCAACTGGGAAGTCTCGTCGAGCAGGGAGAGATACCATTCCTTGTCCGTCTCCTTCCGCGGATTCAGCCTCGCTTTCAGTTGTCCGAGTTCCTTGTCGTCCATGTCGTTGCGCGAACGGATCCGCGCATTCCCCCCTATGGCAAAGCCGTGTTTTTAATCATAGCACATTCCGCGCAAAAAAGATAGGGGTTTGCGGAAAATTTTCCGAAAAAAAAGAGGGTCTCCCCTCTCCTTCGCCGCTTCATAGCCGCAGAGCCCGCCGATAGGCGCCTACTTCCTCAGATACGCCGCCACCGCGTTCATCACTTCGCGGAACACGGGCGCGTTCAGAGAATAGATGATCGTCTGCGCGCGCCGCTTCGAGACGATGAGCCCGCTCTCCCGAAGCACGCCGAGATGATGCGAGACCGTTGCGGGCGCAAGGTCGAACTGGTCGGCGATCTCCCCCGCCGTGTGGGGGCGTTTCTTCAACAGATCGAGAATCTCCCGCCTTGTCTCGTCCGACAGCGCGCGCCATGCGTCCTTCATGCTTTTTTCTCCCGTATTTCGATTTGTATCGAATCAATTATACCCCGCCGCGGGGGAATTGTCAAGGGTTGTTTCGAAATAAATCGAAATAAAATGTTATTTTTTGGATTTTTCCCCAAAGCCTTGCTTTTTCGGCAAAAGTGCGCTACAATAGAGAAAAAAGGAGAACGGTATGAACGAAACGGTCAAGACGCTTCTCGAACGCAGAAGCGTGAGAAAGTACAAACGGGAACAGATCAAGGACGAAGAACTCGAACTCATTCTTCGGGCGGGGGAATTTGCGCCCACCGGCATGGGCGCGCAGTCTCCCGTGATGGTCGTCGTGCAGGACAGCGTGACGATTGCCCATCTTTCGAAACTCAACGCGCAGGTCATGGGCTCCTCGGGCGACCCCTTCTACGGCGCGCCGACAGTCGTGATCGTGCTGGCGGATCCCGCGCGGCACACTTACATCGAGGATGGGAGCCTTGTCATGGGAAATCTGATGAACGCGGCGTTTGCCCTCGGCGTGGACAGCTGTTGGATCCACCGCGCGCGCGAAGTCTTTGCCTCGGCGGAGGGAAAGGCGCTCCTCAGAGCGTGGGGGCTCGACGAATCCCTCGTCGGCATCGGGAATTGCATTCTCGGCTACCGCGATGGCGATCTCCCCGCGCCCAAGCCGCGTAAAGAAAATTACATCGTCAGAGTCTGAACAAACCGCCGTCTGTCCAACCCTATCAGCGGGGTCAGCCGAACGGTTGCCATGTTCCGAGAAATTTCACAAAAGATAAGAGAGCCGGGAATCGGCTCTCCGTTTTTTAATCGAGGCGACAACAACGTCCCCTCTCATCCCGAAGAGAGGCGAAAAATTTCCTTATTATTGATTGAAAATCATTGACTTTCATTCAATGAATGTGGTAGAATACAGCAAAGGAAAAGTAAAAATCGGAGGTAATATACAATGATTGAACAGGTTCTAACTCGTCACAACGTGGCGCTCCGCGTGAAGATCACGGTGAAAACGCTGATTTCGGTTGGAATTATCGCGCTTGCGGTGATTCTTCCGCAGCTTATTCATCTCGCCCTCGGCGCGCCCGGCGGGGTGCAGTGGCTGCCCATGTATCTTCCCGTTCTTCTCGGGGGATGCCTTCTCGGCTGGAAGTGGGGCTTGGGTGTGGGGATTCTCTCCCCCGTCGTGAGTTTTGCGATCACTTCGCTTGCCGGTAGCCCCATGCCCGCCGCGGCTCGTCTGCCCTATATGATCGTCGAACTTGCGGTATTTGCGGCGGTTTCGGGACTCTTTTCGCAAAGAATTGCGCAAAACGGCTGGATGGCGTTCCCCGCGGTACTGCTTGCGCAGGTTTCGGGCAGGCTCGTATTCCTCATGATCGCCGCTGTTTTTGAGAGCGTCTCCCCTCTCTCGGCGGCAACGGTTTGGTCGCAGATCCAGACGGGACTTTTGGGCATGGTTTTGCAGGCCGTTATCGTACCCTTCCTTGTGATGGGACTGCGCCTGCTCCTGATAAAAGACAAGGAATAATGGATCATGTCCGAGAAAATGACGAATCGGAAACTTGCCGCTTTGGAAACGAGGAAGAAACTGCTCAACACGGCAAAGGTCATCATCCGCGAAAAGGGATTAGTCAATACCTCGATCGAGGAGATCACAAAGGCGTGCGGCGTTTCAAACGGGACGTTTTATACCTATTTCAAGCGCAAAGAGGATGTGGTATTTGCGATCAGTCACGATATGTTCCGTGAGATTTACGAGGCGGCGCAAAGCTACGACGGACCGTTTATGGATCGGCTGGCGTTTTATATGGTGACGTTTTCGGGACATATCGAACGGGACGGGCTCAAACTCTGCCAAGAATGGGTGCGCAATACCGTTGACCCCGATCTCGTGGAAAACCCCTACGACAAGGAAAAGCTCCGCATGGACAACGATTCCATGAAGGGAATGATACAAATGGGCGTTAAGCGGGGTGAACTCAAAGAGGACGCGCCGATCGACGCGCTCGCGGACGCCTTGACGGACGTCATTTACGGCGAAATGCTCTGTTGGGATATGTCGGGCGGAGCGTACAGTTTTGAAGAGCGTACCAAAACGTTTTGCACGCTGTTCCTGCCCGCGATGATGAAGCCGTACTTAAACGGTAACGCCGAATAAAAAAGGAGAAACGACGATGAGTGAAATCAAAAAATTGGGATTCGGGCTCATGCGGCTGGCGCAGAAAGTAATAGCGCAGGATTTCTTCCCGCGTCTGCTCCGGCAAAACAGAGATCGCGTCGGCAA
>CANRGR010000075.1 GCA_947630245.1 uncultured Clostridia bacterium
AATATCTTTGAAGAGGGCGAACTTGAACGTAATGCAGTTGTTGCAAAATTTGCAACAACTGCCTCGGACGGCAAAACCTATCGGGTAGACTATTATAACCTCGATGTCATTATATCGGTCGGATACCGGGTCAAATCTTTGCGGGGCACGCAATTTCGGCAATGGGCGACGAAGCGGCTCAATGAGTATATCCGCAAAGGATTCACGCTCGACGATGACCGCCTAAAAGAACTCGGAGGCGGCGGATACTTCAAAGAATTGTTAGAGCGCATCCGCGATATTCGTGCGTCCGAGAAGGTTTTTTATCGTCAGATCCTCGACATCTATGCAACGAGCATTGACTACGATCCGCGCGCGGAAATTTCCGTTGAGTTCTTCAAGAAGGTGCAGAACAAGATCCATTTTGCCGTACACGGACAGACCGCCGCGGAAGTGATCTACACCCGTGCCGATGCCGAAAAGGAGTTTATGGGGCTCACGACGTTCAAGGGGGACAAGCCGCATTTGAGCGACGCGGTGGTGGCGAAGAATTATCTCACCGAAAAGGAACTGCGTTCGCTCGGTCAAATTGTATCGGGTTATCTTGATTTCGCCGAGCGGCAAGCCGAGCGCGAACAGCCCATGACAATGGCGGATTGGGCGGCGCATCTCGATAAAATTTTAACAATGAGCGGCGAAAAACTATTGCTCGGCGCAGGCTCGGTCACGCACGAACAGGCAATCGACAAAGCAAAGACCGAATACAAGAAGTATCAGGCAAAGACTTTGAGCGACGTCGAAAAAGCATATCTTGAATGTATTGAGGAACTTTCAAAGAAAGACAAAAAATAATTCTCGGTTTTCGGAATAATTCGGGTGTGTCCATCTCCGGGATCACACTGATTTCGTGGGACGGAGAACTCTACTCCCATGCGTCGAAAAATATTTTGGGTGCAATTTGGGTGCAATGTAAAAACAGCCCGATTTTGGGCTGTTTTTGAGGCAAAAATCGATGAAAATGAGGCTTTTTTGAGTATCTCCAAGGGACTTAAAATCCCTCGGGGTAAAACCCGTGTCGGTTCGAGCCCGACCACCGGCACCAAAAAGAGCAACCCTGAAAGGTTGCTCTTTTTGGTGCCGGACCGAAGGGGGCGGGGCAGAACGGACTGCGTTTAGGGGGGATCACTCCTCCCTCGCTCTGCTCGGTCGTCGGTATGACAGAGAAGGCGGGGCAGAATGCCTTCGGTATCACAGCGGGTGCGGACTGCGTTTAAGGGGATACACTCCTCCCTCGCTCCGCTCGGTCGTCGGTATGACAGAGAGGCGGGGCAGAATGCCCTCGGTATCACAGCGGGGGCGGACTGCGTTTAAGGGGATACACTCCTCCCTCGCTCCGCTCGGTCGTCGGTATGACAGAGAAGGCGGGGCAGAATGCCCTCGACATGACAGCGAGAACGGGGGCGAAGTAAGAAGCATACAAAAACAGGGAGGACGGTTTTGTCCTCCCTGTTTTTATCTCCCCGAGGGGAGAGGTTTGTGATTTGCGCAATCAGGCAAACGCGTAAGTCACGGTCTGAGACATGATCATGATCGACGTCTTTCCCTCTTCGGAGGTACTCTTGACAATCGTGTAGAAGGTATCGCCGATGAGCGCGGTGTAGGAATACGTCCCGCTCAGCTCATCCTCCTCGATCACGCCGAGCAAAGTCACGGTTTGGGAACCGAGCGTAATGCCGTTGGCGGATATCGTGAGAACGTCGCTCGTTTCGCCCGTCTGATCGTGATAAACTCCGTAGAGCGCTTCGGCGATCGCAATCTTGGGCAGCGGATCGGGAATGAATTTCACGCTTTCAGTCCCTGAGGTGAGGGCGAGCGTGCCGGGTCCTGCGAAAAGAGAGAGGGTATACTCTTTCCCGTCGAAGGTGACGATGAAGTCGTCCATGCTGCCCGCCTTGACCGTCGTTTCAACCGCCGCGCCGTCTTTGGTGAGCGTGAGGCTGTTGTTCTCCGTGATCGTGAGCACATAGGCGCCGTCGAGGCTCTTCCAGGTTCCGATAAACGTCGTATCGAACACGACGGGCTTCTCTTCTTTCTCGATCTTGAAGTTGATGGTGCCGCCCTGACCTGCGCCGCCGTCCACGCCCGCGTCGACGCGCATGACGTACACGCCCTTTGCAAACGTGTGGGTATCGGTGTTCTTGTTCTGCTCCTCATTGAACTTCCAGACGATCGAGGACGCTTCGGGAGCTGTCTTTCCGATCTCGGCGACCTTATAGAAGGCGAGATAGACCGAGTAGCTTTCCGTGGTGATGGTGTAGGTCGTCTCTTCGGTGAGGGTGAAGGTGTACCATGCGTGCATATCCGATTCGAGGCTTCCGCTCACGAAGGAGACGCTGTAATCGTCCGCGAGTTCCTCTTTTGCGGTGGGAGCCCATTCGGTGACGACCTGAATGACCATATTCTTCGTCAGGGTGACTTTGAACGTGTTCCCTTCGAGCGTGACCGGTTTCCCGTCGAGCGTGACGGAGATCAGGGTGTAGTTCGTCGCCGCGCGGACGGTGACGGTGACTTCGGTGCCCGTCTTGAAGTCGAGCCGTTCGCTCGGCGTATAGGTGACGATGGCGTGTTCGCCCTCCACGGTGAAAGCGTAGTAGGGAACGAAGGTATAGTCCGCTGTCGCAGACCCCGCCTTTGTGAACGTGATGTTCCCGTCTGCGAGCGCAACGGTATAGGCGGTGCCGTCCCAGACGAAGGTGTAGACCGAGCCCTCCTTCTCAATGGTGAGCTGCGTGGCTGCGCCCGAGCTTCCCTCGATTCTCGCCGTGAACTCATCAATGATGAGCGTCTCTTTTTCGCCGTCCGTCTTCCAGCGGCCGCGGTATTCTTCCGTGATGCTCACGGTGTCGCCGATCGTGAAGTTGCATGCCTTCATCGTGCGGTCCGTGGGGGTGACGGGGGTGACTTTGATGACATAAGTTCCCGCTTCGAGGGTGAAGTTCATGGACTTGACGCCCTTGACCGTCACAACCGCGCTCTCTTCATCGGTCGGTGCGGTCGTTCCGACGGAAGTGACCTTCCAGAACAGCAGTTTCGTGCCCGTTCCGGTGGACGAGAACGCAAAGCTCTGTTGAGAGGTGAGAGTGATCGTATACCATTTCTCCTGCGAGAAGGCATATGTCGTGTTGGGCCAAGTGTGATTGTACGACCCCGTGAGCGTTTCAAGCTCTTCGGGCTGCCATACCTTCGGCACGAAGGCATAAGATTCTGCCTGAGTGGAGATGGTGAGCGCGGGGCTGTCGGGCGTTTTCATGATCTGAACAACCGTGGTGCCCATGATGCCGATCCACATATAGACGTCCGCTTCGGGCTGGCACTGGCTGTCGTCGAGCAGAATGATCTGATCCTTGAAGAGGATGCGGTCCTCGCCGACATAGAGTTCGTTCGTCGTCTCGGCGTCCGGTCCCGTGGGAGACCAGATCCCGAAGAGGGATTCGGGCACATCGATCTCGGGCAGCGGATCGGGCAGGAGAATGATCTGCGTCGTGTTATAGGTGAGTACGAGCGCGTGCGGAAGTTGAGGGTAGGTCGTCAGTTCATACTTGAAGCGGTTGAACGTGACGTAGTACTTGCCGTCCTCGACGGCGAGGGTCGAAGCAGTCGCTCTGCCATTCATCTTGATGTTGACAAAGTATCCGTCGATCGCAAAAGTCTGGGTGCCCGCCGCATTTCTCCAATGCCCGTGGAATTCTTCGGGAAGAACTTCGGGCTTGACGGCAAAGGTCACGGTGCTTGTGCGGTTGAGATCCGCAACCATGAGCGTGGTCACGGGAACGTTGTCCTCTCCCGGCTGCATCACAAAGGTGAGAAGATAGACGTTTCCGTTGTACAGGGCAAGGTACATCGCCGTCCCTTCCTGCGAGATGTCGCCGAACACGGAGAGTTCCTTGTTGTCCCAGGTCGGCTTGCCGTCGGTGGGAATGTAGAGATCCTTCGCCGTTTCGGCAACGTCGCCGTAGAGTCCGTAGTACTCCGTAATGTTGATCTCGGGAAGGGGATCGGGCAGGAACAGAATTGGCTCGCCGCTCTCGTCGTCCGTGAGCGCGAGAATCCCGGGCGCACCGTAGGGCGCAAGAGAATAGGTATTTTCGTCCCATTCCACGGAGTAGTTGTCGCCGTAGCTGTCGCTCGTATGGGTGACGGTGACGTCGATCTCTTCACCCTGCTTATCTTTGAGCACAAGGTTGTACGTTCCGATTTCGAGGGTGTAATTTCCGTCGATGCTCTTCCAATTCCCGACGTATGCCTCCTCATAGGCAAACGTTTCGGAGACGGAGAACGCCACGCGAGACGCCGCGCCTGCGCCGTCCATGCCCGCGTCCACGCGCATGACCCAATTCCCCTGTTCGAAGTTATGGGCATCCTCTTTCACCTTCTGGTCCTGGTTGAAGATATAGTCCGGCTTGCCCGTGGGAACGGAGTCGAAGTTCTCCACCTTGTAGAAGGCGATATAGACGGCATAGTTCTCCGCCTCGATCTTGTAGACGGTGTCGGCGGCAAGGGTGAAGGCGAACCATTCCTGCTTGGCGTCGGAGTCTCCGCCCGCTTCGAAGATGACGGTATAATCTCCCTCGAAGGATTCGCGCTTTTCCACATCCCATGCGGTCGTCAGATCAATCGTCACGTCTCCCGTGATGGTGAGTTCGAAGCTGCTGTTCAGATCGAGCTCTTTCTCCTCGCCGTTCACCTTGAACGAAGTGATGAGGTAGTACAGATCGGGCTTTGCGGTGACGGTGACGACGTCGCCCTCATGATAGGAAGCCTTCTGGGGCGTGAGCATGAGCTTGCCGTGCGCGTCCGCATTCAGCGTGACCGTATAGGAGGGAATCGCGTCAAACGTGACGGCGATCGTCACATTCCCCGTCACATAGAAGGAGAAGGAGTTGTTTTCGTCGAGCGTCTGTGCGGCGCCGTCGAGGGTGACCGAGTTGAGCGCGTAGCCCTCTTTTGCGGTGACGGTGACGGTGACGCGTTCGTTCTCCTCATATTTGTCTCCCGACAGCGGGGGCGTCACGGTGACAACGCCCTGTTCCTCCGGGCAGTTCACGGTGATGGTGAAGCCATCGGGCGTGACCGCTATGGACTTGAAGGTCGCTTTGACGGTCGTGTCCGACGTGATCGGGAAGGTGTACTTCCCCTCGGTGAGGGAAACCGCCGTGCCGTTGACCGTGACGGTATCCGTTTCAAAGGATTCCTTTGCGGAGACCGTAATCGTCACCGACTCGTTCTCGGCGTACTTCTCGCCCGAGGCGGGCTTCGTCGCCGTCACATCGCCCTGCGTCCCGTCGAAGTCGAGGGTGAGCGAATAGGTTTTTGCCTCCGGCTGCTCTTCATTTTCGTCCCCGCATGCGGCGAGCGCGCCGACGCAGAACGTCATGCAGAGCACAAGGACCGAAAACAGGATCTTGCGGAGTGCTTTGTTCATATCATTCCTCCAAAATTTTTTTCAAAACGGGTGATGCACGCGCGTACGCGCACGCATACAGTTTATTATCCGAATTTTATCATACCTGTTTCGGATTCGTCAAATCAATTTCAATCAAAAGACAGAATTTGCGAATTTTGTTATCTTTATGCGAATTTTATTTCATTATCACAGTTTTATGCGCATTATTTATAAAAATATTACCATAAAAAAGCCTCCGCGCCGCAATGGCGGGGAGGCGGAGGGAACAAATTTAACCGTCGGAGCGGGTTCTGACGGAGCGCAGCCAGATGGCGATGAGCCGTTTTCCGCCCGAGCGGATGAGCGCGCGGCTCTCTTTGGAGAGCTTCTTGTACGCCCTCCGCATGCCGCGGATCTTCCGGAAGATGCCGTGTTTGAAATCGGTGACCTTTTGGGCGCCGCTTCCCGAGATCACGGCGAAGAGGGCGTCGACGAATTTCTTGCGCGTGCCCTCGTCCATGCCCGCGATCCATTCGCCGAGCGCGCGGTCCGTCCGCTTGGAGTTGGCGGTCGTGGAGGGGAGCCCGACGAACTCCTCGGCGTTTTTCACCGCCCACGCAAAGGGATTGTGCTGTCCGATGAGCACGCTGCGGCTGAGCACGACCTTCTGCCGTTCGCTGTGGAAGAGCAGAATGCCGATGAGGGAGTCGTGCGGGACGGTGCGGCGGATTCTGTCCTCGACGTCGAGATAGCGCGGCGAGGAAAAGATGCGTTCGCGGAAGCCGGGACCGTCGTGATCGTAGACGGCGGCGATCCGTTTTTTGACGGCGCGCGTCGCATTGACGGCGGCATAGACGGCGAGATTTCCGCCCTTGCTGTGTCCGCCGACGAAGAGGGGAGCGCGGCTCGATTCCGCGAGCTCGGAGAGATAGTCGAGGGCGAGCTTTTGGGAGGGAATGCGGCGGCGGAACGCCATGTTGAAGTCCTCCTTCCAGCCGAGCAGGGTGACGTCCGTTCCGCGGAAGGCGCAATAGAGATTTCCGTCGCCGAGATCGAAGGTGATCGCGGCGAAGCGGACTTCCCGCGCCTCATCGTTGAATTCGCGGAAGCGGAACGCCGAGACGGAGGAGAAGCGCCGGCTCTTTGCGATCGCGCGGAGCAGTTTTTCGTTGCTCGCGGGGAGAAGGGTGTCGCGGATGAGTTCTTCGCGGGCTTCGGCGAGCTTCCCGAGCGGTTCGGACCCGTCCCGCAGCGGACTTTCCGTAAAACAGAGATAGGACAGCTCGCAAAAGATCAGGCTGTCCACTTCGTTCAACGGGCGCTCGGAAAAGGTTCTGTCGCCGTAGGTTTCCACATAGTTCACGATATTCACGGTTCGCTCCGGTGTCTCCCGGGAATGGGGAGTAGCATGCGCGTCTGACTGCGGTAGACGTCGAATCCCGTCTTGCGCGCCTGATGCCCGTCGGCGAGGGGAATGCTGACGAAGAGGAAGAGCAGGGTATTTGCGAGCGCGCCCGCAAGCAGCCACCAGCGGGAGGGCATGAGGCAGACGGCGGCAAGTCCCACGCCCCACCACATGAGGATTTCGCCGAGATAGTTGGGATGGCGGGAATACTTCCAGAGCCCGCGGCGGATGAATCCGCCCGTGCCGCGCCTGCGGAAGGCGTGCATTTCGCAGTCCGCCGTGCCCTGCAACAGGACGGAAAGGAGGGAGACGGCGAAAAAGACCGCCGCGCCCGCGTTGAAGGCGGGACGAAGGAGGAGTGTAAACACGGCGGGCAGGACGCACCCGTACACGACGAGCGTGGGAACGAGATGAATCCCGACAAGATTGACAAAGAAGTACGCCTTTCCCGTCTTTTCCGCGAGCATGGTATACCGCCAATCCTGAAAGGCGAGCCCGCGGAAGGTATACGCCCAATTCGCGGTGAGGCGGATTCCCCAGACGCAGACCGCCGTGAGGGCGAGCGCGGACGGGACGGTCGGCTGTGCGGCGGAAAAGAAGGCGATCAGAATGACGATGGGCTGAACGCTCCAATAGGGGTCGTACACCGAGGCGTT
>CANRGR010000076.1 GCA_947630245.1 uncultured Clostridia bacterium
CGGACGACTTCATCACGCGGCTTCCGGAGGGATACGGAACCATGCTCTACCAGAACGGCGCGAATCTTTCGCAGGGACAGAGACAGCTCCTCTCCATCGCGAGAGCCGCGGTCGCCGATCCGCCCGTCATGATCCTCGACGAGGCGACGAGCTCCATTGATACGCGCACGGAGGCGATCGTCCAGCGGGGAATGGATTCCCTCATGGAGGGCAGAACGGTCTTTGTCATCGCGCACCGTCTCTCGACCGTCAAGAACAGCAACGTCATCATGGTACTCGATCACGGCAGGATCATCGAGCGCGGCACGCACGAACAGCTCATCGACATGAAAGGACAGTATTATAGGCTGTACACGGGCGCGTTCGAACTCGAATAACCGAAACTTTGCAAAAAACGACGCCGCCGACCGTTTCAAAAACGGTCGGCGGCGTTTTCAATGCCGTTCAGTGAATGTTGACGCTCTCGCCGTCCATTTCGATGTTACTGCCGTAGAACGCCTTCAATCCCTTGACGAGACAGAGATAGTCGTTCTTTGCGAAGGTCTCCACCGACGAATGCATCGCAAGCTGAGCGATGCCGAGATCCGCGGAAAGGATTCCGATCTGTCCGAGCGAAATCGCGCCGAGCGTTCCGCCGCTGCGCATATCCGAACGGTTGCAGAAGATCTGATAGGGGACGTCCGCTCTTTTGAGAATTGTCTTAACGACGGCGGAGGAGAGCGCGTCGGTCGTATACGCCCCGCCCGCGTGCTCTTTGATCACGACGCCGCCCCCGAGAACGGCACGGTTGGTCGGATCGCACTTTTCGGGGTGGTTCGGATGGAGGGAATGCGCGTTCGATCCGTTCGAGGGTATTTTTCAAAAAATCGCTCCCCGCGCCCTGCCGCGTGCGGCTGCCGATCTCCTCGTTGTCGAGACACGCCGCCACGCAGATCCCGCTCTGCGCTTCGTCGGGAAGGGATTCGAGCGAGGCATAGACGCTCGTCAAATTGTCCACGCGGGGCGAGGAGAGAAATTCGCCGTGCGCGCCGCTTGTGAAGGGCTTCTCCGCGGGAACGGCATACAGGTCGAAGGAGACGGGATTGCCGAGAAGGTCGGAAAAGTCAATCTCGCCGAGCCCGAGCAGGGGAAGGAGATCGACCTGCGGGTTGGGCGCGAACTTCTCGTTCACGTCCCGTTGCATGTGCACGGCGAGGGAGGGGATCACGACCGGGAAGGGACTGACGTAATTTTCCGCGCAGAGCGCGCCGTTCCGCTCCCGGATCACTCTGCCCGCGAGGAGCAGGGGACGGTCGAAAAAGGAGTACCAGATCCCTCCGCCGTACGGTTCCGTGTTGAGCTTCTTGAACTTCTCGGTCTCTGTCACGGGATTTTCTTTGAGTTTGAGGCAGGGGGAGTCGGTATGGCTCGCGACGACTTTGAATCCGCCCTCCGAATTGCCGACGGTAAACGCAATCAACGCGCTGCGGTTCCGCGTGACGTAGTATCTGCCGCCCGCGCGGAGCTGCCACGGTTTGCCTTCCGCAAGCGGAGAAAATCCGCGCTTTACAAGAAAACGTTCCGCATTTTCCACCGCCTGATAGGCAGTGTAGGATGTTTCGAGAAATTCCTTCAACTCTTTCATAATTCCACCCGTCGTTTTTTTCTCATTATACGACCTTTTCCGCAAAAAAGCAAGAAAAAACTTACCCGTTCCGAATGAACCGCGCGTATTGACAGCGTCAAGACGATATGCTATAATGTTCGGCGGAGGATCGTATGGGGAAGATCAAGCGGAAACTCTTCAATCTCATGGTAAAGCTCTATGTCTCCACAACGGGCAGCAGTCTCAGGCAGGGGGAAAATCTCGCGCCCGAGGGCAGGAGCGCCGCAACCGCGGGGATGTCGGAACTTCTGATCCGTGCCGCCGCGGAGGGCGCCGTTCTCTTGAAAAACGACGGGACGCTACCGCTGAACGGCAAGACCGCGCTCTTCGGAAGAGTTCAGACGGATACGTTTTATACGGGCTACGGCTCGGGCGGGGACGTCGTCAAGCCGTACCGCGTGAGCATTCTCGAAGGCATGGAGGCGGATCCCGATCTTTCGCTCGACAAGACGCTTTCGGACGTCTACCGCACTTGGGCGAAGGCACACCCCGTCGATCACGGCTATTGGGGGAATTGGCCGCGCGCCTTTCCCGAAATGCCGATCGACGAATCTCTCGTCGAAGAAACGGCACGCCGCGCGCAGACCGCCGTCGTCGTCATCGGAAGAGCCGCGGGCGAGGACAGGGAAAACGAACTGAAAGAGGGGAGTTTCTATCTCACGTCCGAGGAAAAGCGCCTGCTTGATCTCGTCACAAAGCGGTTCCGCCGCACGGCGGTCCTTCTGAATATCGGAAACATCATTGATCTCTCCTTTCTCGAAACATACGGCGTGAACGCCGCGCTCCTTCTCTGGCAGGGCGGAATGGAGACGGGAAACGCCGCCGCAAGGCTTTTGTCCGGCAAAATAAATCCCTGCGGAAAGCTCTCCTCCACCGTGGCGAGAAGATATGAAAACTATCCTTCCGCGGCGCATTTCGGCGGATTGAAAGAGAACATTTACGCCGAGGACATCTATGTCGGATACCGCTATTTCGAGACGTTCGAAAAGGAGTCCGTGCTCTATCCCTTCGGATTCGGAATGAGCTATACGACCTTTTCCGTCTCGGCGGGCTATCGGGAGCGGAAGGTTTGTTACCGCGTGAAGAATACGGGAAGCAGAGCGGGACGGGAGGTCGTTCAGGTCTATGTCGGAAAGCCCCGCAGGAAAAAATCCGACCCGACGTTTTGCAATCCCGCGCGGGAGCTTGTCGGCTTCTGCAAGACAAAATTGCTCGCGCCGGGGGAAGAGGAAGAGGGGGAGATCGCCCTTTCAATGCGGAGTTTCTGTTCCTACGACAGCGAAAAAAGCGCTTATGTCGCGCTTGCGGGCGTTCATGAAATCTTTGCGGGGGTGGATGTCCGTTCGGCGGAGAAGATCGGGGAGGAATCCTTTGCGGAGGATACCCTTGTTGAACAGTGCGGGGAGGAATGCGCCCCGCCGCTCCCGTTCGGCGTGCTCGGCGGGGAGAGAACGGAAATCCCCGTCAGAACGCGCAAGAAGGATGTGCGCGCAGACATTCTCTCTTCGCTCCCGCCCGCGATCAAATACACGGGAGATAAGGGGTATAAGCTCGCGCAGGTGAAGTCGGGAAGGGTATCCATGCGGGACTTCATCGCCCAGCTTTCTCTCGAAGAGCTCGAAGCGCTCTCACGGGGGGACTATGTGATGGACAGCCCGCTCGGTGCGTCCGGCAATGCGGGCGTTTACGGCGGCGTACTGCCCTCGCTGAGGGAAAAGGGGATCCCGCCCGTCACGGCGACGGACGGTCCCTCGGGCATCCGCCTCAAATGCGCAAGTTCGCTCGTTCCCATCGGCACACTGCTCGCCTGCACGTTCGACGAGGCGCTCGTCGGGGAAGTCTATGCCGCGATCGGCGGCGAGATGCGCTCGCGCGGCTCGGACGTGCTACTGGCGCCCGCGATCAACCTGCAACGCAATCCGCTCTGCGGGAGGAATTTCGAATATTTTTCGGAGGATCCGTATCTCACCGGGAAACTCGCGGCGGCAGCCGTCCGCGGCGTGCAGAGCACGGGCGTTTCGGCGTGTCCCAAGCACTTTGCCTGCAACAATCAGGAACTCAACCGGAACCGGAACGATTCCCGCGTGTCGGAGCGAGCCCTCCGCGAACTCTATCTGTACGGATTCGAGATCTGCGTCAAGGAGGGAAAGCCGCAGAATCTCATGACGTCTTACAACAAGATCAACGGCGTCTGGGCGCATTATCATTACGAGCTCGTGCGCGGAATTTTGCGCGGCGAATGGGGATTCGACGGGTGCGTCATCACCGATTGGTGGATGCGCTCTTCCAAGAGCCCGGAGTTTCCCAAATTGAAGCGCAACGCCTACCGCGTGCGGGCGGGCGTGAACGTGCTCATGCCCGGCGGAGGGCATCTCGGACGGCGCAAGCCGGACGGAACGCTTTTGGGTTCGCTCGGAAAAGAGGGCGGCATTACGCTCGGTGAATTACAGCGCAACAGCGAGGAAATCTTGCGCTTTATTATGAATTCCCCGGCAATGGAGCGCACCGAATAACCGGCGCGCGGATACAAAGGAGAACGGTATGTGGTTTGACGAAGCGGTGTTTTATCAGATTTATCCTCTCGGATTCTGCGGCGCGGAACGGGAAAACGATTTCGGAGAGACGCGCCACCGTCTCTCAAAGATCGGCGCGGAGATCGGGCGGCTTTCGGAACTCGGCGTGACAGCCGTGCTCTTCAATCCGCTCTTCGAGAGCGTTCGGCACGGGTACGACACGGTGGACTTTTATCGGATCGACCGCCGTCTCGGGACGAACGAGGAGTTCAAGGAACTTGTGGAACAATTTCACGCGGCGGGAATCCGCGTGGTGCTTGACGGCGTGTTCAACCATGTCGGAAGGGAGTTTCCGCCCTTCCGAGAAGTGCGCGCAAAGAGAGAGGGGACGGATTACCGCTTTTGGTTCAACATCGACTTTCGCGGCGACACGCAGTATCACGACGGATTCGGATACGAGAACTGGGAGGGACACCCCGAGCTTGTGAAACTTCGCCTTGACAATGTCGACTTACAGAATTATCTCATGGACGCGGTGCGGTTCTGGATCCGTGAGTTCGGGATCGACGGGCTCCGTCTCGACGTGAGCTATCTTCTTCCGCCCTGGTTTATGGAACTTCTGCGCCGCACGGTGCGCGAAGAGAAGAGCGACTTCTTCCTCGTCGGCGAGGTGATCCACTGCACGAATTTTGCGCAGAATCTCTGCCCCGCGCGGCTGGATTCGATTACGAATTACGAGTGTTTCAAGGGAATGCTCTCGGCGTTCAACAGCAAGAATCTCTTCGAGATCGAGCATTCGCTCACGCGGCTGTTCTCGTCGCAGCCGTGGGCGCTGTACACGGGAAAGCATATGCTCAATTTTGTGGATAATCATGACGTCGCCCGCGCCTGTACGGCGCTCAAAGAGAAACGGAATCTGCTCAATTTGTATACGCTTCTCTTCACGATGCCCGGAATCCCTTGCGTCTATTACGGCTCGGAGTTCGGCGCGGAAGGGGACAAGGGGGACTGCGACGTTCATCTTCGTCCCGCCATTGACGAAATCGACAAGACGGCGCATCCCGATCTCGTCGCCCATATCAAAAAGCTCGCACGGATCCGCAGGGAGAGCCGCGCGCTCAGCTATGGGACATATGAAAAGGCGACGTTGTCCAACGAATGGTTTTCGTTTGTCAGGCAGGTTGAGGGGGAGAAGATCATCGTCGCGATCAATATTTCGGGCGGCGATCCCACCGTGCGCGTTGAGGAGGCGGAGGGGACCGATCTGTTGACGGGACAAATCCGCAACTTGAACGATATCTATCTTCCGCCGTACTCCGCGGCAATCTACAAGAGAAACTGACGCATTCCATAAAAAATGGGGGAAATGGGGATTTTCCCTTGCAAAACGCTTGCTTTTTCCGAGAAAAACGGATAAAATAAAATGGCTTGCAGAAATGGCGGAGCGGTTGAACGCGCACGATTCGAAATCGTGTTATGCAGGAATGTATACGGGGGTTCGAATCCCTCTTTCTGCGCCAAAAGTAGCGGGACGATTTTTCGTCCCGCTACTTTTGCGGTAAACAGAGAAAAAAGAGGGATTCGAGGATGGAGGCGCGAGCGGGAGCGAGCGGTTTGCGGGCGAATTGTGCGAAAACAGAAGAATTTGCCGCAAACTGAACAGCACAGTGTGCTGTTCACCGGGGCGCGCCGCCAAAGGCGCGAATCCCTCTTTCTGCGCCAATGGTGATAGCGTTTGAACACCGAAACTGTGTTCAAGCGCTGTTTTCATTTCTTCAAGTCTGACGCTTGCACCTCTGCCGCGTTTCCCAATAGCCGCCCTTTTCAATTTCCGCGGTGGTATTATCCCGCCAACAGGCGGTAAGCACAAGCGATCACAAATACTTTATCAAATATCCTAAAAATCTTATTTCGTAAAGAAAATCGCAGGGAATGTAGAAAAGATTACGATTTGACGATTGACAGATAGAGAATGTGCCAAAATAAGGCAAGTTTGGTTAAGCCGAATTTCTTGACGGTACAGTCCTCGTTGGCTATAATGATATACGATAAAGAAATTCAACGGGGGAATCTATGATAATTAAAGAATTTGATGAATGTTATAGAGATGACATGATTTTTATGGTTTTGCTATGCAAAGATGCCTTGGGCAGAAAACCTAAACTTAATGACGATCTATTGGATATAAAATCAAATTATTTGGATCGCGGAGATAAGTTTTATTTTGCTATAGATGAAAACGATAGAGTGATCGGATGTGTTGGTTTTTCTAGAATAGCAGGCACCACGGACGCATTTGTCCATAGACTATATGTAAAACCTTCTCTCAAGCGAAAAGGAATCGGAACTGCACTTCTTAGAACGGTTGAATCAGCAATGCGTGATAACGGTATAACAATATCAAGAGTACATCTTGGAGCGCCAAAAGAACAATGGTTTGAATCGTATTCATTTTATCCAAAGAATGGATACAGCGAATATGAACCTAGATACATGAAAAAAGAACTGTAAATC
>CANRGR010000077.1 GCA_947630245.1 uncultured Clostridia bacterium
AAGATTTTTCGTGAATCCAAATCCGCGTCCGCGAGCAGAACCACGCTTCTGCGCTGCGGAACAACATTTGCCGAACCTTTCGGCTTATTGTTTGGGAAAGCGATTTTGGGAACCCTCTCCGTTGATGTGAGAAGCAAATTCCCTCACGGAAAAAGATTTTGCGCAGCAAAAGATTTTTCGTGAATCTAAATCCGCGTCCTCGAGCAGAACCACGCTTCTGCGCTGCGGAACAACATTTGCCGAACCCTTTCGGCTTATTGTCCGGAAAAGCGATTTTGGGAACCCTCTCCGTTGATGTGAGAAGCAAATTCCCTCACGGAAAAAGATTTTGCGCAGCAAAAGATTTTTCGTGAACCTAAATCCGCGTCCGCGAGCAGAACCACGCTTCTGCGCTGCGGAACAACATTTGCCGAACCCTTTCGGCTTATTGTCCGGAAAAGCGATCTTTGGAACCCTCTCCGTTGATGTGAGAAGCAAATCCCTCACGGAAAAAGATTTTGCGCAGCAAAAGATTTTTCGTGAACTTATCCGTTGCGCAGCAAAAGATTTTTCGTGAATCCAAATCCGCGTCCGCGAGCAGAACCACGCTTCTGCGCTGCGGAACAACATTTGCCGAACCCTTTCGGCTTATTGTCCGGAAAAGCGATCTTTGGAACCCTCTCCGTTGATGTGAGAAGCAAATCCCTCACGGAAAAAGATTTTGCGCAGCAAAAGATTTTTCGTGAACCTAAATGGAAAAAGATTTTTCGTGAACCTATCCGTTGAGCCAGTCGTCCTTCAACTTGACGAGTTCCTTTGTGAGTTTTCCGCATTCGTCGGGCGACGCGCTTTTGAGGCGGTCTTCAAGCGCGCGGACGGCAAGCAACTGTTTGCATTTCTTCATACCAAATAACGTTGGAAACTCAAAAAAAATTATGCTTGTTTCTCTCGAAAATGTAACATTCGGATATCAAGGCGTCCCGACCGTGGAGAACGTCTCCTTTTCCATTCACGAAAACGAGCGCGTGGGATTGCTCGGCGGCAACGGCGAGGGCAAGACAACTCTCCTCAAACTCATTTTGGGTGAACTGAATCCCGACAGCGGGAGCGTCTTTCTTAAAAACGGGATACGGATCGGCTATCTCGAACAAAACGGCGGGCTGGAATCGGATTCCACCGTGTTCGGGGCGATGAAGGAGGTCTTTGCCGAAGACGAGCGCATTCTCTCCCATCTTGCGGCGGCGGAGGCGCGGCTGGCGCAGGCGGAGGAACGCGAACTCCCCGCCCTTTCCTCCGAGATCGAAAATCTGCACAAGCGGATCGCGGCGCGCGATTCCTATCACGTCGACGTGCGCATCCGCACCGTGCTCGGAGGCATGGGATTCGACGGCATGCAGGAACAGATCGTCTCCACCATGTCGGGCGGAGAAAAGACGCGGCTCAAACTTGCGAAATTACTGCTCGAAGATCCGGAACTGCTCATTCTCGACGAACCGACCAACCATCTCGATCTCAAAACGCTCTTCTGGCTCGAAGACTATCTCTCGGGATTGAAGGGCGCGCTCCTCGTCGTCTCGCACGACCGCTATTTCCTCGACAAACTCACCACCCGCACGCTCGAACTCGAATTCGGCAGGGTGACTTCCTACAAGGGAAACTATACCAAGTACCGCGGTCTCAAAGCGGAACACGACAAGGAGCAACAGCGGCTCTATGAGAAACAGCAGGAGGAGATCGCCCATCTCAAAGACTATGTCGACCGCAATCTCGTCCGCGCCACGACCGCAAAGAGCGCGCTCTCCCGCGTCAATAAGCTCGAACGGATGGACATTCTGGAAAAACCGCGGCATGCGCCCGCTCCGCCGCGCTTCCGCTTCGAATACGGGGAAAAGCCGTACGAAAACGTGATTCTCGCGCCGCGGTTCGATCTGTACGCCGACCGCAAACTCCTCTTAAAACAGGCGTCGTTCTCCCTCGCGCGGGGCGATAAATGCGCGCTCACGGGAGACAACGGGACGGGAAAATCCACCCTTCTGAAATTTCTGCTGCAAGAGAGCGGCGCGGTCTCGCATGCGAAATATGCGAAGATCGCCTACTACGACCAGGAAAACGCCGATCTCGACCCCGAAGATCGCGTTCTCGACGCCTTCCGCGGTCCCAATCCTTCCCTCTCGCAGACGGACGCGCGCAAACTTCTCGCCGGGGCGGGGGTCGACGCCGAGGATGTGGAGAAGAAGGTAAAGGAACTCTCGGGCGGGCTGAAAGCGAAGCTCTCCCTTGCCATGCTCGAAGCGCGCCGCGGCAATGTTCTCTTCCTCGACGAGCCGACGAACCATCTCGACCTTCCCGCGCGCGAATCGCTGGAATCGGCGCTGCGCGAATTTGACGGCACGATTCTCTTTGTCTCGCATGACAGGCGGTTCATCGAGGCGATCGCCAACAAAATCGCCCTCATCGAGGACGGCGCTCTGACCGTGTTCCGCGGCAGTTATCGGGAATTTCTCGATCGGCAGAACAGGGAGACGCCTTCCCCCGAAAAAAAGGAGGAAAAGACGCCGAGCGGCAATTACCGCTCCAAAGAGGAACGCGCGCGGGAGGCGAAGATCAAGGCGCGCGTCAAGGAGATCGAAACGCGGCTCGGGGCGCTTGAAGCGGAGGAGGCGGAGCTCAACGCCGCGCTCATCGCCCATGCCGCCGATTATCTCCAAGTGCGCGCCATAACGGAGCGGCTCGAAGCGCTCCGCGCCGAATCGGACGCCCTCTATGAGGAATATGATACTTTGATCTGACCGTCCGTCAACCGCCGAGACCGATTGATATGGATAGACGGCGGCGGGAGGTGAGATCCTTACCCCTCCCGTTTCCAATAATACTGACTATAAGTGTTTGTCAGAAATGCTGCAGCTGTTGCGGGATTGTTAAGCCCCGAGACTGCTTGGGATTTCGACATATCTTCTTCCCGTGACACCTTCCACCCGTCCGGATTTGCAAAATTCACTTCTTTAAGGCTTCTGCAACCATAGAACGCGTAATATCCGATCGAGGTCACGCTGTCGGGAATGTCGATCGAAGTCAACCTGCTACAATTTATGAACGCTTTATCTCCGATTGAGGTAACGCCGCTACCAATCGTGACCGATTGGAGCCTACTGCAACCAGAGAATGCACTGCTCCCGATCGAGGTCACGCTTCCGGGAATCTTTAATTCACCCGTCAACCCGTAGCAATCATCGAACGCCGAATCTCCAATCGAGGTCACGCCGTTTTCGATTGTGACCGACTGGAGCCCGCTACACCACTGGAACGCCATACTTCCGATCGAGGTCACGCTTCCGGGGATGCCGATTGAAGTCAACTCGCTACAATGGTAGAACGCATTATCCGCTATCGTTTTTGTGCCGCCGCGAATGGAATAACTCCCCGAAATGGAATCTTTTGCTTTGATCAAATGATTGCCGATATAAAGCACTTGACTTGTCCACCTACTATTGTCTTTATAGTAAGCTGTATCCCTGAACGCCTCATCTCCGATTGATGTCACGCTTCCTGGAATGTCGATCGAAGTCAACTTGTTACAATACGCGAACGCCGAATCTCCAATCGAGGTCACGCCGCTTCCGATCGTGACTGATTGAAGCCCACTACATTTCTGGAACGCCTCATCTCCAATCGAAGTCACGCCGCTTCCGGGAATGTTGATCGAAGTCAACCCGTTACAATCAGAGAATGCCCCTGCTCCGATCAAGGTCACGCTATTGGGAATGGAGACCGAAGTCAACCCGTTACAATCAGAGAATGCCCCTGCTCCGATCAAGGTCACGCTGTTGGGAATGGAGACCGAAGTCAACTTGCTACAATAGTAGAACACCTTCTTTCCGATCGAGGTCACGCCGCTTCCGATTGTGATTGATTGAAGCCCACTGCAATCATAGAACGCCAAATCTCCGATCGAGGTCACGCTGTTGGGAATGACGATCGATGTCAACTTATTACAATACGCGAACGCATAAGCGGGAATCGTCTTGACGTTTTCTCCGAACGTGACGCTGCTTAAATTGGTGCAACCTTGGAAGATAGTTCTGTCGTTATAGGAAGAAGAGAAATAGTATGACCCTGCCTCAGTGCAATTTTCCGCATTCCAGATGACGCTTTGAAGCCCACTGCAACATAAAAACGCTGAATCTCCGATCGAGGTCACGCTTTCGGGAATGACAATTGAAGTTAACCTGCTACAATTCATGAACGCTGAATCTCCGATCAAGGTCACACCGCTTCCGATCGTGATTGATTGAAGCCCACTGCAATCATAGAACGCATGATCTCCGATTGAGGTCACGCTGTCGGGAATCCTCAATTCGCCCGTCAACCCCCAGCAATTAAAGAACGTCCTATCTCCGATCGAGGTCACGCTATCGGGAATGTCGATCGAAGTCAACTCGTAGCAAGCCGAGAACGCCTCATATCCGATCGAGGTCACGCTGTCGGGTATGACGATCGAAGTCAACCCACTACAACTCGAGAACGCGTTATCTCCGATCGAGGTCACGCTGTCGGGTATGACGATCGAAGTCAACCCACTGCAACCAGAGAACGCATACTCTATCGAGATAACGCTTCCGTCATCGGGAATTTTACTTGTCTTGCACCCGGCAATCAAAGTTTTACTCTTTGTTTCAATCAAACAGTTTCCCTTCGCATGATAGGTTTGATTCTTTTTGTCTACTTTTATTTCCGTCAACCCGCTACAACCCGAGAACGTCTCAGATCCGATCGAGGACACGCTGTCGGGAATGACAATCGAAGTCAAACCGCTACATCCTGAAAATACGCTATTTCCGATCGAGGTCACGCTGTCGGGAATGACAATCGAAGTCAAACCGCTACATTCTGAAAATACGCTATTTCCGATCGAGGTCACGCCGCTTCCAATCGTCACCGATTGAAGCCCGCTGCAATGATAGAACGCATACTCTTCGATTGAGGTCACGCTGTCGGGAATGTCGATCGAGGTCAAGCCTCTGCACCACCCGAACGCCCAACTTCCGATCGATGTTACGGGTTTTTCACCGTGCGTTTTGGGAATCACAATGTCGGTATCCTGGCAATTTCCGATTCCCGTCACCGAGTATGAGATTTGATCTTCATTCAGCGTATAATCCAATCCAACGGAAGGATCTTTCCGTTTTTCATTGCAGATGTCACAGAGACCGTTCTCTCCGAACTCATGCGCCGATTGATTCAGATACCCGCAGATATTGCACTCCTTCCAATGGGAGGTCTCGTCCGTTTGCCACTCTGCGCCATAGCTGTGCGCGGTCTCGCTTTCGGGGACTTTCTGCCCGCAAACTTCGCAGTTATGCCAATGGGACGTCTCGTCCGTTTGCCATTCCTCTTCCGCCTTGTGCCCCGTAGCATTTTGGGTGACGGCGGTTTTTGTGGTAGGCTCTTTTCCCGCGTCGTCAAGGAACAGATCGTGGCAACTTTCGCATTCATAGTAGAGGATGTTGCCGTCCTCGGTGCAGGTCGGCTCTTTTTCTTCATGTTTTTGCAAACTGTGGACATGCGAACCACTCTGGCTGCCGCTGCCAGAGCCACCCTCGTCAGGCTTCTGTTCGCCGCCCTGGCTGCCGCTGCCGCCCTCGTCGGGCTTCTGTTCGCCGCCCTGGCTGCCGCTGCCCTGTTCACTGCCCGAAATTTCGCCATCGGGACCATCGGGGGTGTTGCCGCAAGATGTGAAAGCGATTGCACCGCAAAGCAAGCAGAGCATCGCCGTCATCAACACAAAAAATTTTTTCATAAGTTTTCTCCTCTTTCAATTTTTTACAGACAAATAAGGACGCTCCAATACGGAGCGCCCGCAATGAGTATCCCCGTATTGTTGCGTCACAATATCCCGGAAGTATGCGGATAAGGATACACCGTTGCCGCTGTATCACATACTTCCCATATAAATTTGTGACGCAGGTTTATTTTATCACAGATATAAAAAAATTGCAAGCGTTGCCCGTAAAAATTTTCATGAATTCCGCCACGGGTTGCTCGTGCGGGTGCCCTTCGCGTGGCGAGACTTGGAAACGAAATCGAATCTTCGGTGAGGGATTACTTCGCACCCTTCTTGATTGCCGTCCCGCAATTCGTCCGCAAACCGCTCGCTTTCGCTCGCGCCTCCACCCTCGAATCTCTCACAATTTTCGTTCGTACAAACCGCGGCGGAAGGTGAGGGATTACTTCGCACCCTTTGGGCGCTCGTGCCGCCCTTCGACGACATAAAGAACGTGCGGGCGGGGCGCGCCTTTGGCGGCGCGCCCCGGTGCACAGCACACCGTGCTGTGCAGTTTGCGGCAAACTCGATTGCCGTCCCGCAATTCGTCCGCAAACCGCTCGCTTTCGCAATCGCTTACTGTTGCGGCGGCAGGGACCGCTGCAACCCCCTCGGCGAGACCACGCCTCATGTCGCGGCGCAGTTCACAGCGCACCGCGCTGTTGAACAGAGTTGCGCCGTTCCACCCTCGAATCTCTCACAATTTTCGTTCGTACAAACCGCGGCGGGGCACGAAAGTACCCCGCCGCGGTTTGTCTGGCGGCACGAGTGCCACTCTCGTTGAACTCGTA
>CANRGR010000078.1 GCA_947630245.1 uncultured Clostridia bacterium
TCCGTGATGATCTTGCTGTGCAGGGCGGACACCCCGTTGACGCTGTGTGAGCCGACGATGCACAGATTTGCCATTCTTACGACGTTGTGGGAGAGAATGGACATTCTGGAAATCTTATTCCAATCTCCCGGATATTTATACCACAGATCCTCGCAGAAGCGGCGGTTGATCTCTTTCAGAATCGCATGAATGCGGGGAAGCCTGCGCGCGATCAGATCTTCCGACCACGTTTCGAGCGCTTCGGCGAGCACGGTGTGGTTGGTGTAGGCGCAGGTCGCCGTCGTGATGTTCCATGCCGTCTCCCAGTCGAAATAATTCTCGTCCACGAGCAGACGCATGAGCTCGGGAATGGCGAGCGCGGGATGGGTGTCGTTGATATGAATCGCCGCCATTTGAGGGAGAAGCGCGAGAGACCCGTATCTGCGCTTGTGATCGGCGACGATATTTTGCAGTGACGCCGAGACGAGGAAATACTGCTGTTTGAGCCGCAGCGACTTGCCCTCGTTGTGATTGTCGGAGGGATAGAGCACCTTCGAGATGAGTTCCGCCTCGCTGTCGTCGCGCATGACGGCGTCGTAGTTTCCCTGCGAGAAGAGTTTCATGTCGAAATTCTGCACCGCGCGGGACCGCCAGAGACGGAGCACGCTCACCGCCGAGGAATCCGCGCCCGAAACCATCATGTCATAGGCGATCGCCTCCACTTCCTTCGCGCCGCGGTAGATCGTCTCCATGCCGTGATCCGTCCACTTCTCTTCGATCTGACCGTCGAATCGGACGATAAACTGTTTATCGCTGCGCTGGGTGAGCCAGCACTCCCCTCCCGGCAGCCAGACGTCCGGAAGTTCGATCTGCCAGCCGTCCACGATCTTCTGCTTGAACAGACCGTATTGATAGCAGATGGAGAATCCCATCGCGGGATAATCCTGCGTGGCAAGCCCGTCGAGGAAACAGGCGGCGAGCCGTCCGAGTCCTCCGTTCCCGAGCCCTGCGTCGGGCTCCTCTTCATAGAGATCCTCCAACTTGATCTTATAGGACTTCAACGCCGCTTCGATTGCGTCGCCGATCCCGAGATTATAGATGCTGTTTTTGAGGGAGCGCCCCATCAGGAACTCCATGCAGAGATAATAAACTCTCTTGGCGCGCGCCGCCTTCGTCCTGACATGGAACTGCTGGCGTTTTTCGAGCATGATGTCGCGCACGCTCATGACGACCGCCTTATAGATCTGCTCTCTCGAAGCCTCGGCGGGGGTCACGCCGAAATAGCGCGAAAGTTTCCCGCTGATCAACTGTTGTGCTTCCTGTTCCGTTAACTTGTTCATTCGTCCCTTTCACTCCGATTGATTGATATTTTCACTTCTTACTTCATCATGCCGCGATACAGACCGTCGTAATACTTTGCGGATTTCGCCCAAGTGAAATCCGTGGTCATCGCCTTTTTTACGAGCTTCTCCCACTCCGCCTTGTTGCGGTAGACGCCGATCGCCTCGCCGATGACGTAGAGCATGTCATAGGCGTTGTAATCGTGGAAGGTGAATCCGTTCCCGCCCGCGCCGTACGGAATGATGCTGTCTTTGAGCCCGCCCGTTTCGCGGACGATCGCAACCGTGCCGTAGCGGGAGGCGATCATCTGCGAGAGACCGCAGGGTTCGCTCTTGGACGGCATGAGGAAGAGATCCGCGCCCGAATAGATCTTGCGGGAGAGGTCGGAATTGAAGGAGATCACGGAAACGACCTTCCCGGGATACCGTCTGCCGAGATCCGCGAAATAGTTCTCATAGGAGGAATCGCCCGTCCCGAGCAGGACAAACTGGATGTCCTGCCGCAACGCCTGTTCGATGACTTCCTTTACGAGATCGAGCCCCTTATGGGAGACGAGCCGCGTGATCATCGCAATGATGGGCGTATCCGGCTTGACGGGCAGGTTGAGCATGCGTTGCAGCTCCTCTTTGCACACCGCTTTGGGCGAGAAATCGTCCGCGCTGTAATTCGCAAAGAGCGCCTTGTCGGTCATGGGATCGTAATAATCGGGATCAATCCCGTTGAGAATCCCGCAAAGTTTGAATTCGTTGCGACGGACGATCTGGTCGAGCCCATGCGCATAGTAGGGATCCTTGATCTCCCCCGCGTAGGTGGGCGAGACGGTCGTGAACCGTTCACAGCACTCGATCGCCCCCTTCATCAGGTTGATACAGCGGTCGTATTCCACGAGATACTGGTAGCGGTAGGAGATCCCGAAGAGATCTTCGAGAATGTCGAGAGAATATTTCCCTTGATATTCTATGTTATGAATGGTAAAGACCGCCTTGATAAACTGATATTCGGGGCGGAAACAATAGATTGTTTTGAGATAGAGCGCTGCAAGCGCGGCTTGCCAATCGTGGCAGTGAAGAACATCGGGATAGAAATTGAGGAATCCGAGGATCTCCATGACGCTGCGGCAGAAGAACGCAAACCGTTCGCCGTCGTCATAGTAGCCGTAACAGCCGGGACGCTTGAAATAATATTCGTTGTCCACAAAATAGAACGTGACGCCGTCCTTCACATACTCGAAGATGCCGCAATACTGGTTTCTCCACGAGAGCGGGACGAAGATATTCCCGATGAAGCGGAAATCCTTGCGATATTCCTTCTTGATATCCTGATAGAGCGGCACAATGACGCGGACGTCATACTTCGGATCCCGTGCAATCGCCTTGCTGAGGGATCCGATCACTTCCGCAAGTCCGCCCGTCGCGATGAACGGCGCGGCTTCGGAGGCGACAAAGAGCAGTTTCCGCTTGGTCTCCACTTTGATCTCCGCGGGTTGCGGCGTTTCGACGGCAGCCGCCACCTCTTCAACGACTTCCACCGCAGGAACTTTCCCCGTCTTTTTTTTGCTCTGGCTCATAATTCTCCCTCCCTTTTTATTGGTGATTTTATTGGTGATTTTTTACGATTTTACCGCGCCGGTCTGCGGCAAACGCAGACCGGCGCGGGTTTGATTACAGCATTCTTCCCTTCGCGATGAAATAGGGAAGTTCCGCACAGCCGGAAAGATGTCTGCGGTCGCGGATGACGACGTTCTTGTCCGTGATGACGCAATCGAGCGAGACGTCCGACTCGATCACCGTGTCCTGCATGATGATGGAATTCCTAACGACGCTCCCCTTCCCGACCTTGACGCCGCGGAAGAGAATGGAGTTCTCTACCGTTCCTTCGATGATACAGCCGTCGGAAATCAGCGAATCCTTCACCGCCGCCCCCTCGAAATACTTGGAGGGCGCGGAGTCGCGCACTTTGGTATAGATGTCGCGCGCGCCGAACAGCTCGTCGCGGACTTCCTTATTCAGCATTTCCATGCTGTGTTTATAATACTTCTGAATGGACGTGATTCCCGCATAGTACCCCTTGAACTCATAGCCGAAGATGCGGATGGTGTCGACGTTTTTCGTGAGAATATCTCTGCCGAAACTGACAAATCCGCGGGTTACCGCGTCCTGGATCACGTCGATCAGATACTGCCTGCGCACGACCATGACGTTGACGTAGAGATTGAACGTTCCCGTTCCGTTGACGTCGGGATTGATTTTGAGTCCCCTGATCCGTCCCGTTTCGTCCGGTTCGAGGGTGATATAATAGCTCGATTCGACGCTGTCCTCCCGATGATAGACCATCGTGACGTCGGCGCGGTTCTCCTCATGAAAGCGGACGATCTCGGAATAATCCATATGGCAGACGCCGTCGCAGTCGGAGATGACGACATAGTCCTCCTTTCTGTGGCGGAGGAAACCCGTGATCCCCTTCAATGCTTCGAGACGGGTCGTGTAAGGTGCGTCGGTCTCGTCGGAATAGGGCGGAAGCAGAATGATGCCGCCATCCTTTCTCGCGAGATCCCAATCCTTGCCGCTGCCGAGATGATCAATAAGCGACTGATAGTTGTTCTTCGTGACGACGCCGACCGTCGTGATGCCCGAATTGACCATATTCGAGAGCGCGAAATCCACAAGGCGGTATCTTCCCACAAAGGGAATGGACGCCATCGTCCTGTGCTTCGAAAGTTCGGGGATGTTCTGATCGTGTATATTGGAGAAAATGACTCCTACCGTAGAATGTGCCATCTGTTATTCCCCCCTGTAATCCTTATCGAGAATTTTGCCGCCCTCGACCGTCGCGCCTGCGCCGATCGTAATGTTCCTGCCGAGCACGGCGATGCCCGCGTCCGCGCCTCTTTCCGCGCCGACCTTCGCATTTTCTTCCACGACGACGTTCTCGTCGATGATCGAGTATTCGACGACGGCGCCCTTTCTCACCACCGTTCCCGCCATGATTACGCTGTCGCGGACGGTTGCGCCCTCCTCGACGACCACATTGCTCGCGAGAATGGAGTGCTCCACCGTGCCCTCGATCTCACAGCCGAGCGCGATCATGGAATTGTCCACTTTCGCGTTCATGCCGATATATTCGGGCGGCGCGAGCGGGTTGCGGGAATGGATCTTCCAATCCGCGTCCCCCACGTCGAACGCGGGATTCTCGCCGAGCAGATCCATGTTGGATTCCCAGAGCGAAGAGATCGTCCCGACGTCCTTCCAATACCCCTCGAAGCGATAGGAGAACATCTTCTCGCCGCTGTTGAGCATCGCGGGCAGGACGTTCTTCCCGAAGTCCTTTTCGGAATCCGGATCCTGCTCGTCGAGTTCGAGATATTTGTAGAGTTTTTCCGCCGTGAAGATATAGATGCCCATGCTCGCAAGATTGCTCTTCGGCTGCTTGGGCTTCTCCTCGAATTGATAGATCGACCCGTCATCGTTCGTGTTGAGAATGCCGAAACGGGACGCCTCGGACATGGGAACTTCGATTGCGGCGATCGTGCAGTCGGCGCCCGTCTCGATGTGTCTTTTGAGCATCTTGGCGTAATTCATTTTATAGATATGATCGCCCGAGAGAATGAGCACATAGCCCGGGTTGTATTTTTTCATGAAGCTCATATTCTGGTAGATGGCATTTGCGGTGCCCTCGTACCAGGAGGACTTCTTCTTCGCCTGATAGGGCGAGAGGATATGGACGCCGCCGAACGCGCGGTCCAGATCCCAGGGTTGTCCGTTCCCGATATATTCGTTGAGTTCGAGGGGTTCGTACTGCGTGAGCACGCCCACCGTGTCGATCCCCGAATTGATGCAGTTGCTCAGCGGGAAGTCGATAATCCGATACTTCGCCCCGAACGCAACCGCGGGTTTTGCTATGTTATTCGTGAGCGCGTACAGTCTCGAACCCTGCCCGCCCGCGAGCAACATCGCGACGCATTCCTTTTTTCTCTGCATGATTTTTATGCCCCCTGATTTTCCTTGATCGGCTTTCTCGCCGTTTGTTCCTTGTTTTTGTCCGTCTCGGGCTCCTTGACGAGATAGAGACAGGTGAGTTTCGGCATGGGGATGCGCAGGGAATATTTTTTCCCGTGGGTGGGCATTTTCACCGTCTGAAAGACGGTCTTTTTCCCGAGTTTCCCCCGTCCGCCGTATTTTTCATCGTCGGAATTAAAGACGATGCGGTATTTGCCCTTTGCGTTGACGCCGAGCATGTAGTCGTCCGCGTCCGCGCCCGAGAAACTGATTAGCGCGATCACTTCGCCGCCATGCTTGTCTCTGCGGATGAAGGAGACGACGTTGCGGTCCGCGTCATCCGCCGCCAGCCATTCGAATCCCGCCCAGGAATCCTCCACTTCGTAGAGCGCCGGCGTCGTAAGGTAGAAAACGTTGAGTTTCTTCACATATTCCGAGAGCTTTTTGTGCATCTCGTACTCGTCGCGCAGGAAGAATTCGAGCCCTTCATGGAAATCCCATTCCTTGAACTGACCGAATTCATAGCCCATGAAGTTGAGCTTCTTCCCGGGATGCGCCATCATATAGCCGAGAAAGGCGCGCACGCCAGCAAATTTCTCCTCATATTCCCCCGGCATCTTCCCGATCAGCGAGCACTTTCCGTACACCACCTCGTCATGCGAGATGGGCAGCACATAATTTTCCGAAAAGGCGTACATCATGGAGAAGGTGAGCTTGTTGTGATTGTTCATGCGGAAATAGGGATTGAGGGAGAGATAGGACGTGACGTCGTTCATCCAGCCCATGTTCCACTTGAAATTGAACCCGAGCCCGCCGACGGACCCCGGTTTCGTCACAAGTCCCCATGCCGTGGACTCCTCCGCAATCATGAGCGCATGCGGGAAGCGCAGAAAGACCGCTTCGTTGAGTTTGCGCAGGAAGTTGATCGCTTCGAGATTCTTGTTTTCGCCGTAGATGTTGGGCACCCATTCGCCGGGGCGCTTGTCGTAATCCAGGTAGAGCATGGAGGCCACCGCGTCAACACGGATGCCGTCCACATGAAATTTGTCAAAGAGGAAGCAGGCGCCGGAGATGAGAAAGGAGAGCACTTCGCTCCTGCCGTAGTCAAAGCGGCGGGTACCCCAG
>CANRGR010000079.1 GCA_947630245.1 uncultured Clostridia bacterium
GCCGAGTTTGGCGTCCATATTTTCCATATAGAGGGTCATCGTGCCGCCCTCGTTATAGAATTTGATGTAACAGCGGAATGCGTGTTCGCGCTTTGCATACGACCCCGTATAGGACATCACGGGAGCCTCGTTCTTCGAATAAGCGTCAAAGAAAGTGGTGGTGCCGTAGTCGCCGTTGACGGGTTGGAGATACATCGCGGTCTTGCCGTATTGTCCGCTCGATTCCATTGTGAGCGCGCACTGGTTCATGCCACCCGCCCTGCGGGGAGCCGCAACGGGCTGACTGCCGTACACACCCGAAACATAGAAACTGATAAGGTCGCCGGGCGCGAGGGTGAACCACTCGTTATACCACTGCACGGGTTTGCCGTAGCCCGCCTGCACCGCGTTGGGAACGTCGCTACCCGAGACGTAGAGCGGGATATACTCCACGGTGTCCGTTTCGGCGCGGGTGACCTTCATGTAGTTAGAATAGCTCACTTCGCCCGTTCCGCCCGAACTCGGCGCCACAGGCTCCTTGTGCTGGGAGAGCGCGGCGCGGAAATCGGCATAAAGATAGGTCGTTTCCTCCACTTCGGGAACCGTCTCGAAGTAGGTGACCGTCGCGTCCACGACCGTCCACCAGCCGTTGAACGTGAAGGGCGTATTGTTCTTATCCGTCTTTGTCGTCGTGGGCGTGGGAAGCTGAGTTCCGGCGGCGCCCGCCTTGTAGACGCTGCCTTCCATGTGGAGCGCCGCCGTCTCCTCCGCCGAAAGCGGAGTGCCTTCGAGGGAATTTCCCTCTCCGGGCACGAGATAGACCTGTGCCTCAGCCTTTGTCTCCGCAACGGGCGCGGGAACGGCTTCATTTCCGCCGAGCGCGGAAGCCGTGAACGCGAGCCCCGTCGTCATGCCGATCGCAAGCGTTGCAGAGAGCGCCAACGAAAGAATTTTCAATGACTTCTTCATAATTTCCTCCTTATTTCACCATATAGAGCGCAAATGTGAACGCGCCGATCACGTTCTCCGCCGAGACGCCCGCGAAGTTCCCTTCCACTTTCTGCGTGGAATAGATGAGTTGCGCACCTGCGGGAACGGAATGCTTGCTCGTGTCGATCTTCTGGTCGATGCTTGCGGCGTTCACATAGATGCGGAAGGTGTGCTCGGAATCGGAGATGTCGTAGCAGATGACGCCGTTGCCCGTCCCCTGGTTGTACTGCACGGACATGTTCTTCACCGTGCCGCGCGCGAGGGTCTTGTACTGATGGCGGAGCGCGATCATCGCCTTGTAGACCGCATAGATGGAGTTCTCGTCCGCCTGCTGTTCCTTCACGCCGTCGAGTTTCTCATTGTTGGCGTCCCACTTCATGACGAAGTTGTTGAAGCCGATCTCGTATTCGCAAGTGCCGTTTGCGTCTCCCTTCGCGCCGTCCGTTGCCCACTTCATGGGCTGGCGGAGCCAACGGTCCTCATGTCCCGCACCTTCGCCCTCGGCGTTGAGCGTCTTGGAGCCGAACATGCCGATCTCGTCGCCGCCGTAGATCCAGGTGATCCCGGGGACGGAGAGGCACATCGCGCCGTAGAGTTTTGCGAGTTTCCCCGAAAGTTCGAACTGTTCGTCCGTCGTGCAATGGGTTGCGCCCCAGTCCGCTCTGGAAATATCCCAGATGGCGAGCATTCTTTCGCGCGCCCTCTGCACGTCGTGGTTGGACGTGAACACACTGTCGATGTAGTCGCTGCGCATCATCGAAAAGTCGAACTGCGTCGCTTCGTACTGCGCCATCGACTTGCTCGCGTACTGGTAGCGGAGCCTGTTCGCGTCCTGTCCCGATTCTCCCGAGAAGGAGGGCACGGGGTTTCCGATCGTGCCGAGGCAGCCCGTCGTGTCGTAATACCAGTTAAAGTTGAATTGGCTGTCGACGCCGCGGTAGAGTTTTGCGATCTTTGCGGGGTCGCCGACGAAGTTCTCCGCAACGAGGAGCGCGGAGGGGAAGGTGGATTTGAGCTTTGCGTTGAACTCCATGAAGAAGTTCTCCGCCTTCGCAACGTCGATGGAATAGTCGCCCGCCGTCGCGCCGGGTTCCGCCGTGCCGTCGGAGATGTCCTTGATGATGTCTCCCGAATGGTTCGGGTTTTCGTTCTCCATATAGATGTGCTTTGCGGCGTCGATACGGAAACCGTCGAGCCCGAAGCTCATCCAATAGAGCGCAACGTCCAAAATGGCGTCACGGGTCGCCTGATAGTCGAAGTTGAGTTCGGGCATGGAGCTGTTGAAGGACGAGAAATAGAAGTACCCGTTGGGATCCTCGAACCATTGTTTCTTTTCAAGGTCGTCCTTCGGCGTGTAGTCGCTGTTCTGCCAGGTGTAGAAGTTGCGGTAGTCGATCGTGCGGTAGCTGCCGTCCGAAAGTTTTACCGTCTCTTTCACAAGTTTCTGCGATTTGATGAACCACGGGTTGCCCGTCGAAGTGTGATTGATGACGAAGTCCATCAGAATCTTCATGCCGCGGTTGTGCGCTTCCGTCACGAGTTCGCGGTAGTCCGCAAGGGTGCCGAAGCGGGGATCGACCGTGAAGTAGTCGCGGATATCGTACCCGTGGTAGGAATTGGACTGCTGGAAGGGCGTGAGCCACAGAACGTCTACTCCGAGATCTTGGAGATAATCGAGCTTGGAAGTGATTCCTTTCAGATCCCCCATGCCGTCGCCGTCGCTGTCGGCAAAGGAAGCCATGAAAATTTCATACCCTACGCTGTCCTCGTCCCAGCCCTCGGCAACTTTTTGCTGAACGTAGACGTTGTTGTTGCCCTTGTTGGAGACGACGTCGTACTGCGTGACCGCCGAACCGGGCTCCAAACCCGCATACGGGTCGAATACGACGAAGGACTCATACTTAGGCGAGCCGCTCTGCACTTCGCCCTGACGGACGAACCAGTGATAGGACCCGTCCTCGCGCTTGCAGGCGGAGAGATCGATGTAGTTGTCGCCGCCGTCGTTGAGCCAGAATCCGTCCTTGTAGAGGCGGCTATCCTGCGAATAGAGCTGTAAGCCGAGCCATGTCGCCGTTCTGTAATTGATCTCAATGCCCTTATTGGCGCGCGCGGCGGAATCCCAGCCCGCGTCGTTGTAGTCGGCAGTGAGATCGATGTCGTACACCGCGCCGCTCTCGTCGAGAAGGGCGGGATAGAACGCTCTCCCTTCGCTGTTGACGGGGGTGTACTCCCACACCCAGAGCCCCCAGTCGCCGTAGACCGCGCTTTCGATCTGCGTCGCGTAATGGGTGTCCTGTGCGGGATTGACGGTGCCGTGCTCGGAGGGGTCGTCCGAACCCTTCAAATAGTGGACGTAGAGGTGGTTTTCCTGTACCCAGCCGAACTGTCCCTTTTCGAGCTTTTCTTCATACTCCGCCGCCGTGTTGTTCGCCTCGGTGGACTGCCATTGTGCCGTGAGCGTCATATTGTCCGTCACCTTGTCGTTTGAGAAATCCCAATCCGCGGAATTTTTCGCCCAACCGACGAGCTCGTGCGTCTGCCACCATGTGCTGTCCGCCTCGTACTCCGCGGCGGGCTCCACCGCGGTGGAACCGCTCTTCACGGTCTGGTCGGCAGGCGTTTTGACGCCCGCCGCGCTTGCTTCTGCGCCGACGTCGAATTTGACGGTGTAATTCACCGTCGGCACGGTGTCATCGGGACCTACGGGTTGCGTCGGCTCTTCACCGCATCCCGCAAGGCACCCGAAGGCGAGAATGAGCGACAATGCGATGCAGCTCAAACTTCTCTTCCTCATGCTTTTTCCTCCTGATAAATTTTTTATTTCTTAGGTAAACCGTTTTACCTAACGTCCAAATAAAAACACAAATCCGCGGACAAGCCCTTTGTCCGCTCACTTTGTGGTACGATTTTTGGGGGGTCTCCCCCCGATATGTGCGTCTAATATCTAATTAGAGGGACAAAGTCCTCCAATCTTTTCGAAATTGATTGTCAACGAAGAACATTTTTTGAAAATTTTAGAATTTTTTTGGGGAAAGTATTGACAGAGGCGGGGTTGTGTAGTATAATGATACCGTAAAAAAGCCGCCTAATTAGATAATAGACGGCTTTTTTTGTGCCGAAAAATCCCGCCGCGGAACTTCCGCGGCGGGATTTTTCGGTTTCGGTCATCCGTTCACCTGCTCCATCATCTTTCGCTTGTGGTCGAGGAGCGAGTGGACGTAAAGTTTCAATGTAATGACGGGAGATTTATGTCCGAGGACTTCGGAGAGCGTCTTATCGTCCATCGCCCGCTCGTTCGCCCGCGTCGCAAAGGTGTGGCGGAGCGCGTGGAATTTCTTATGCGGAATGCCGAGCTTCTTCAATAATAATTGGTAGCTCCTCTGGAACGACCGCACGCGCACGGTGTCGCCATTCTTATCCGAAATGACGAAGTTCGACTTGCTCTCCTTCTTCATCTCGGAAAGAAGCGCCATGAGGCAGCTCGGCAGCGGAATGACGCGGCGGGAGGAATAGGTCTTGGGACGGTCGATGATCTTTTTATAATTTCCGTTCTCGTCCTTCCCGTCACGGCAGGTCTTACTTATGGTCATGAGGGCGTTTTCAAAATCGATATCCTCCCATTCGAGAGCAAGCAACTCCCCTATCCGCAGTCCTGTATGCAAGCAGATGATGATGCCGTTGAGCTTATGCCTTGTCGCTCTTCTTTGCAGCATTCTTGCGATCTCGTCCTCGATACTCTTTTGCTCGCTCTCCGAAAAACAGACGACTTCGGTTTCGGGCGCTTTGGGCAACTCCAATTTGTCGCCGATATACTTCTCCGCATAGCCCAAATTGTAGGCGCGGCGGAGGGAATTCCGGAACACGCTGAAAATAAGGCGGATGCTGTTCGCCGAGAGCGGTCCTCCCGTGATGAGATTCCCATGTTCTAAAAGTCCCGTAATATAATGCTGGACGTAGGAAACTTCCAGCTCGTTGATCTCGATCCCGCCGAAGATCGGTTCAAGCCGCAGGCGGATCGTGTCCTTGTATGCCTGATAGGTGCGCTCCTTTTCCACGGGACGCACATAGTCTTCGAGCCAGATTTCAAGCCATTCGCCGTACTTCATGGTTCACCTCTTCCCATTCGTATGTCTATTGTAGCAAAAATAAAAAATACTTGCAAATGGCAAACCGTTTTACTAAACAAAAAAATTTCAAAAATTTTTCCAAGCGATTTTCCCGCCGTTTTTCTCTCCTTTTCGCCCCGTAAATGAAATGAGCCCGGTGCAATACCGAACTCATTCACAATCATTTCACTGATTTTTTTCTTAGTTGCAATATCAGAATACTTAACTCTAACGCAAAGATTATCCCGAATACGGTTAACGATGTAATAGCAAAAGGCAATTCGCGCTCTATCATCCGATTGGAAAGCGTAAAGATCAAGACAATCATAAAAGGGACGCCAAGATAAACGGTCGAAAAAATATCAACGCCAAAAACACTTTTATTCCGACCTTGCAAAAAACAAACAACACAATACAGGAAAGCATAAATCGCAAATGCATAGTACCAACCGATCCCCGAACCCGACCCGCTATGCGAATAGCCGTGTTCGTAACCGATTTTTCCAACCATCAATTCGAATAACAATAGTGCAAATGCAAATTTGAGATATCGGATAATTTTCATCATGACCTCCCTATTACATTCGGTATACATAACTTTGAGTTATCTCTGTTACCGTAATCGTACCATAATTGATAACGATTTGTCAATCGGAAACAAGATTTTTTAATATGCAAGCGCACGAAGTATAACAGTTTTTGAAATATAGCAAAGAAGCCGGGAGTAAGCTCCCGACTTCTTCCTTATTCGATCGTATTTTATTTACAATATTTCCCCGTAAATTCATCGATGACGGCAAGCATATCCCCATCGAGATACCGCCGTGCAAGTTGTTGACAAAATTCGTCGACGCCGTAGAACGCCCCTGCGACGCCGCCCGCCATCGCCGCGATCGTGTCCGAGTCCCCGCCCATCGAGACCGCAAGCCGCACGGAATCCTCAAAACTCTCCGATTCGAAAAAACACTCCATCGCGATGGGCACCGTGCCTTGACAGGTCTCGTCGAAGGGCATCCTCTTTGCCCGCCACTCGTCGCAGGAAATATCGAAGGTATAATATTGTTCGAGATAGGCCTTGATCTCTCCTTTCGTCTTTCCCGTCCGCGCAAGGAAGCCCGCACCCGCAACGGTAGCCGCGCCCTTTATCCCCTCGGGGTGGTTATGCGTGACTTCCGCCGTGAGTTTTGCGAAATGTTCCGCCTCTTCCAGCGTTTTCGCATACCATAT
>CANRGR010000080.1 GCA_947630245.1 uncultured Clostridia bacterium
TGGTTGATTTTCTTTCCATAATGATTCTCCTTTCCTTATTTTTTCGAAATCCAAAAGTGCACATAACAGCAGATTACGACACTTTGGGCTTATTCTATCATAGAAAAAGGCGGCATGTCAAGCAATTTCAATCAAAAAAGAAACGATTTTTGAAAAAAATTACAAAAATACCCGAAGTCGGCGAAAAAACGACCGCCCTTCGGGGCGTGCGTCTCCGCGTTTTAACGAAAGCTCGACTTGTGCCTTCTATTCCTATTATAGAATACAACCCACAGCGTCCTACTCTGCCATTAGGTGTATCTGCGGGTATTATAGCAAATGAAAGTACGCATGTCAAGGGTTTTTTTGAAATTTTTTCATAAAAATCTCTGCCAATTTGTGCATATTCGGGGTTATTTTTCTATTTTTTCACCCGATCGGCGCCGCCGCTTTCATTTTTCCGTTCATTTGCAACATGACTTTCCCCCGCGCGGTATGGTTTTCTTCGATATGATTTTCCCCCGCGTTATGATTTGCTCTTGGGTCGGCGGGTTCGGCGGCAGCCCTCCCCGAGGCAAACGCGCACGGGGCTTTGCGCGATCGGCGCACGCGGAAGCACCGCCCGACCGAGGGCGAAGCGGAACGAACGGCGCTGAGCGTGGCGCGGCAGAAACTCCTCGCGCCTCGTCCCTGCCCGATTCCGATTGATCGCGGCGAAAATATCGCGCCGAAGGGGCGTCGGGCGGGCGAAGGGCGCGGCGGAACAGGCGCCGAATGCCGCGCCGATTTCATTATTTCGAAATTCATCGAAATAACGTAAAATTGTATTTCGAAAAATGTCGAAATAAATGTTTTCCTTTCCTTATTATATATTCTCCCCTCCCCCACCGCCTGTTCCGGGCGTCTCGGAAACGTCCGCGGGCGCGACGCTTTGGGCACTGCCGCATGTGCGCATGCGTTCATCGGGGCGGGACGGGCGCACAGTTATTTTATTCTCTTGCTTCCCGAAAAGACCTTCGAGGACAAAATTCCGCTTCGGATGATTCCCTTCCCGGTCTGCCGCCGCGCCATTCCCTCCTCGACGAGCCGCACAAGCAGATCGCGCGCCGAATGCAGGCTCTCGCCGAACAGATACGCCGCCAGAGAGCCCGGGACGGTGTTCAGCTCGTTGAAGTACAGCTCCTCCCCGACGAGCAGGAAATCGCCGCGGATGACGCCGACCGTGCCGAACGCCTCCATGACGGCGGTCATGCAACGCGCAATCTCCGCCCGCGTCCGATCGGGGATCTCGGCGGGGATCTTCGAACGCCGCGTCCCCTCGCCCTCGTACTTTTCGCGGAAGGTGAGGATGTCGCCCGAGGAGAACACTTCCTCCACGGACGAGAGGACGATCTTCCCGTCGCAGCGGTATGCGGCGCAGTTCAGATCGCGCTTGCCATCGAGATACCGCTCCACGAGGACGGCGTCGTCGAGGCGGAACGCCGTCTGCAAGGCGCGGCGGAACCCGGGCATATCCTCCGCCACCGCGATCCCGATGCTGGAACCCAGCCGCGCGGGCTTGACGATCACGGGAAAGCCGAACGCCTCCGCGCGCGCCTCCGCCGTCTCCGCGCCGCCGCGGGCACGATATTCGCTCTCCCGCAGGGCGATCGATTCGACGACGGGCAGTCCCAGCCCGATGAGAAAGGTCTTGGCGAGAATCTTATCGAGAAAGAGGGCGGACTCCGCAACGCCCGGGGAGGCGGAGGGAATCCCGCTCCATTCGAGAAGCGCGGACAGGATCCCGCCCTCGCCCGCGCCGCCGTGACAGCAGTTCAGGGCGCAGTCGGGCGTTTGCCGCCGCTTCGGGCGCTTGACGTCCACGAGCGCGCCGCCGTCGAGAAGGACTTCGCGGAACTCCTTCGGCATCGCCGCCGCGGAGGGCAGCTCCTTGAAATCGTCCACCGAGCGCACGCCCGCGCACAGTCTCATTCCGCCCGTGACGGGAAGATAGACGGGCAAAACATTATATCCCGCCCCGCGGAGCAGATTGGCGCAATACATGCCCGTGATGACGGAGATCTCGTGTTCGTTGGATCTTCCGCCGAAAAATACTGCGATCGTTTTCATATTTTTTTCTCCTTTTTCTTGCAAAATAAAAGACACCGAAGGCTTTCTTCGGTGTCTCGGCTTGTGCGGCTTTCTCAGCGGTAGAGATCGGGCAGATCGTTCAAAAACAGCACTGCGTCCCCGGGGACGAGCGTTGCGGCAAGGTAGTCCTGCGCGGCGGCGAGGGTGGGAACGACGCGGATCTTTTCGGGATCCCCGCCCGCGTCGAGATAGCCCTTGCGCACGGGGAGCACGAGCGTCTCGCCGACAAGCGTCACGCTGTCCAGCCCCGCAAGCGCCGCGCCGAGTTCGGAATTGGTCTCTTCGGCGATCTCGCCGAGCTCCACGATCCCGGGCGTAACGACATATTTCCCGCCGTGGAACAGACGGAGCGTCTCTAAGGCGTTCTTCGCGCCCACGATGTTGGAATTGTAAGAATCGTCGAGAATGACGAGTCCGTTGTTTTCGAGTTTTTGCAGTCTGTGCGGGACGGGTCTCAGCCCCGCAATGCCCTCGGCGATCTCCGCGGGCGTCATGCCGAGCATGTAGCAGAGCGCGGCGGCAAGCGCGACGTCCTCCGCCGCGCATCTCCCGAGCAGGACGGAGGAGACCGCAATCCGCTCCCCGCCGAGGCGGAGGGTGAAGGAGATTCCGTCCTCGGTGCAGACGAGCCCCTCCGCGGCGAAGTCCTTCCCTTCTCTCAGAACGTCTTTCCCGCAGTCGGGCGCGGAGGCGCCGAGCACGACGCGCTCCGTGCGCGCCGCAAGGACCGATTTCTCCCTCCCGATCGCTTCGATCGAGCCGAACGTCTCGATATGCTGTCCGCAGACGCCCGTGATCACGCCGTACTGCGGGCGGACGAGGTCGCACAGCTGCGCGATGTCCCCTTCCCTGCGCGCGCCCATCTCCGCGAGGAAGATGTCGCAGTCGAGCCCCTCTTCGTTCACGCATTTTGCGATCCCGATGGGCGTATTGTAGGAGGCGGGCGTCGCAAACACGCGGAACCGACGGGAGAGAATCGCGGCGGCATAGGTCTTGACGCTCGTCTTGCCGAAACTGCCCGTAATCCCCACTTTGACGCATTTGCTCTGCGCGAGCATATGTCCCGCCCTTGCAATGAACCGCCTGTTATGGGGAATTTCATAGACGCACATGAGCGCATTTGCGCATACGAGCGTCACGGGCAGGGCGAGGGGAAGCAGAGCAAGCGGAACGAACCGCAGGAGCGTGAACCAGGTTGTATCCACGGCGAGGGAGGCGAACGCAAGTCCCACGCCCGCGCCCGCCGAGAGCGCAAAAAAGAGCACGCCGTGGCAGGCGAGCAGCCGCAGAAAGCGGGGCGTATGTTTCTCGCGGACTTTGAGCGCGTATTTCTTTTCGGAATACAGATAAATCCCGCCGACGGCAAGGACGGGCGCCGCCGAGACAAGATTCGCCCACGAGGCGGGAGTGAGGAAACAGAAGCAGAGGTTGAAGAGCGCGGTCAAGAGCACGAGGGAGAGCGCAAGCAACGAGATGCGCTTCCGCTGGATATTCCCCTTCCGGAAATACCATTGGAGAAACCGTTTTCCGTCGTAGCCGCTCTGTTGCAGAATCCCCGCAAGGCGCGGCAGGAGCAGACAGCAGAGCTCCGCCATGAGCGCGCCGCCGATGATGCCGTAGACGATCTGCATGATATCAATTTCCATGAAAAAACTCCTCTGCCGCCAGATTGAAGGACAGCGGGTCGTCGAGATGGGCGAAATGTCCGCAGTTTCCGAGCACGACGAGTCCGCTCCCCCTGACGGTTGTATGATAGATCTCTGCGGAGGAGACGGGCGTCTCCCGATCCCGCTCCCCGTTGACAAAGAGCACGGGGACGGAGATCTTCGCCGCGTCCTCTCTCAGATCTTCGTTGACGATCTTTTTATAGCTTTCGCGCATGATGGGAGAGAGCGTCCTGTATTCGGCGCTGCCGAAGTGCGCGTTTGCGAATTTGGGCGCGAATTTTCTCACGATTTTATATGCCCGTACGCGCAAATGATACCCCGTTGTGCGTTTTGGGAGAATCCCCGCGCATCCGCAGAGGACGGCGCGATCGAAAAGTTCCCCGCGGGAGAGGCATTTCACGGCGACCCTGCCGCCGAACGAATGCGCGATCGCGAGGGGACGGGAGATCCCCTCTTTGGCAAGAAACTCCTCCGTCCAGTCCGCATAGTCCCCCACGGACCATGCGGCGGGGATCGGGTCGCTCCCGCCGAACCCGGGGAAGTCGAACGCCGTCACGCGGTAAAACTTCGAAAAATAGTTGATCTGGGGGTAAAAACTCTCCTTGCATGCGAGATACCCGTGCAAAAACACGAGATCGCGCCCTTCTCCTTTGCGAAGGACGGAGATCTTCACTCAAAGCTCCTTTTTCATGACAATGGCGTCCTCGCCGTCGGGATAGTAACGGCTCCGCGCATACACGCCCGAAAAACCGTTCGTGAGATACATGAGCATGGCGGAGGCATTGGAGACGCGCACTTCGAGGAACATTCTGCGCGCACCCCGTTTTTTCGCCTCCTTCAAAAGCGCGGCGAGAATACGCTTTCCGCGCCCGCACCGCCGGTACATCTCGCTCGTGGCGATGAGTTCGAGTTCCGCCTCGTCCTCGACGGTATGGATCCCCCCGTATGCGGTGATCGCGCCGTCCTCTTCGAGCAGAATCCCGTAAAACCGCTCGGACAGGTAGGATTCGGCAAGCATCTGATGCGTCCACGGCTCGGCGGGAAAGCACTCCTGTTCGAGGGCGGCGATTTGGTTGAGATCTTCATAAGTCCATGTCCGAAGGGTCATTTCCTGTTCTCCTCTGCGGATGATTTTCTGAGATAGAGCGCGGAAAGCAGCGCGGGATCCGCCGCGGACGCTCCCCTCTCGCAGCAGAAGCGGAAGAGCCCCTCGGCGGGGTCGGCAACGCCGCAGCCGGGAAAGAGCGGCTCCGCCGCGACGGGCGGGAATCCCTCTTCGATGATCGCGTCGATCTCCTCCCGCGAGCGAAAAGCCTGCGGACGGACGGCCGACCCGTTCCCGTCGAAGGCGCAGGAATAGAAACATCCGTGCCCCGCGTCCGCGAGGGCGAGGAGCGGCTTCCTTTCAGCGTATGCGATCGTATCGAAAGAAGTGAGAGAGAGCGCGGGCTTCTCCGCGGCAAGGCACAGACCCTTTACGGTCGAGATGCCGATGCGGATCCCCGTAAAGGAGCCCGGTCCCACGACGGCGGCGAAGAAGTCGCAGTCCTTCGGCGCAAGACGGGCGCGGGAAAGCGTCTCCCGCACCGCGTCCATCAGAAGGACGGAATGTTTCATCGCGCAGTCGGGCAGAAAGATTTGTTCTCTGCGCCCGTCCGCATATGCGACGACGGTGAGATATTTCGCGACGGTGTCGATCGCCAGAAACTTCAAAATTCTATCTCCCTCTCCGCGTTTCCGCTGCCGGAAATGCGGACCCGTTTACAGTTTTGCGGCAGAATGCCGCGGATATTTTCGCTCCATTCCACGAGGCAGACCGCCCCGGAATCGAAGTAATCGCAAAACCCGAGTTCCACCGCCTGCCGTTCGGAGACGATGCGATAACAGTCGAAATGATGAAGCAGTCCACCGTAGCTGTTGACATAGGCATATGTGGGGCTCGTCACATCCTCCCCGATGCCGAGTCCGCGCGCGATTCCCTTCGCGAGCACCGTCTTGCCCGCGCCCATGTCCCCTTCGAGCAGGACGACGTCCCCCCGCCCGAGCGTCTTTGCGAATTGTTCCGCCCAAAGAGCCGTCTCTTCGGGGGAATGCGAATGAAATACCATACAACGTTACGCCGCGGGCAGAATGGCGATCGCAAGCCCGCAGAACAGGATCAGAGACACGGCGTCCACAATGGTGGTGATGAAGGGCGAGGCGACGGCGGCGGGATCGAGCTTGCACTTCTTGACGAGAAGGGGCAAGAGGCACCCGACGAGCTTCGCGATGACGATGGTACAGAACAGCGCCAGAGAGACGACGGAACAGAGGATCGCCGTATATCCCTTGTATCCGAAGAGAAGATTGTCGATGAGCATGAGTTTCGCAAAACAGGCGACGGAGAGCGTTGCCGCAAGGAGAAGGGACGCGCGGAATTCCTTCCAGAGAACCCTGGGCGTGTCCTTTGTGGTGAGTTCTCCGAGCGCGAGGGCGCGGATGACGGTCACGGACGCCTGCGAACCCGAATTGCCGCCCGT
>CANRGR010000081.1 GCA_947630245.1 uncultured Clostridia bacterium
GCGGTCGGCGTCATCGCGGCGCAGTCCATCGGCGAACCCGGTACCCAGCTCACGATGAGAACCTTCCACACGGGCGGCATCGCGGCGACGGGCGACATCACCCAGGGTCTGCCCCGCGTCGAGGAGCTCTTTGAGGCGAGAAAGCCGAAGGGCGTCGCGACGATCTGCGAATTCTCGGGGACGGTCACCGTCGACAACAGCGACAACCTCAACCACATCTCCGTGCGCGAAGAGGGGACGAACATCGAACTCAAAGAATATGTCCTTCCCTTCAATGCGGAACTCAAAGTCAAGACGGGCGATCATGTGAAACCGGGCGACCTTCTCAATACGGGCTCGGTCAACCCGCAGGACATCATACGCATTCAGGGCGTCAAGGGCGTTCAGGATTATATTCTCGAACAGGTTCAGTCCGTCTACCGTTCGCAGGGCGTCGATATCAACGACAAGCACGTCGAGATCATCGTCCGCCAGATGCTCCGCAAGGTTCGCATCGAGAACGCGGGCACGACGGATATGCTTCCGGGACAGCTCGTGGATATGTTCACCTTTGAGGAACAGAACGAAAAGACGATCATGTCGGGCGGCGTTCCCGCGACGGCAAAGCGCGTCCTTCTCGGCATCACGAAGGCGGCGCTCGCAACCGACAGCTTCCTCTCCGCGGCGTCCTTCCAGGAGACGTCGAGAGTGCTCACCGAGGCGGCGATCTGCACCAAGCGCGATCCGCTCATCGGGCTCAAAGAGAACGTCATCATCGGCAAACTCATTCCCGCCGGCACGGGCATGAAGGACTATAAGAACGTCTCCGTCTCCACAACGGGACGGTACAGCGACGTCATGGTGGACGAAACCGCCGTCGCAAACGCAAAAGAATAAGGCTCAAACTTCGAGGCCGCCCGCTCCGCACGGAACGGGCGGCTTTTGAAATGAAAAAAATTTGCAGAATTATTTTTGAAAGATCTTGACGGGCGCGCGTTCTTATGATACAATATTTGAAGAAAATTGATTCCGAAAATGAACTTTGTAAACATTTTTCGGTCAAAGGAGACAAATGAGAACGATCAGGCGCAAATTCATCTTTCTTTCGGGAGCTCTCTGTCTCGTCTGTCTGCTCGTTGCCGCAGGGCTCTTGCTTCGGGGGACGCGCGCGCACGCCGCGGGCTCGCTTCCGATGTCCAAATCCGCGCTCGAATTGGAAGTGGGGGAGTCCGACCTGCTCGAAGCGGAGGGCAGCGGAATGACTTGGTGGAGCGACGACGAATCGGTCGCAACGGTCACTACGGGCGGCGTCGTCAAGGGCGTCCGCGCGGGGGAGACGACAATCCATGCGCAGAGCGATGACGGCGAGGGGAGCGTTCGGGTCATTGTCGTGGAGAAAAAGAAGAGTTTCGACGACAATATCCTCATCTCCGTGTTCTGGCCGCCTACGGCGGAGTACATGAACGGGGGCGAAGGGGACGAACGCTGGGACGAACAGTTCTCGCTCATGAGCGAGGCGGGGATCGACTATCTCTGCAACGTGACGGGGCGGGACCGCCAGCAAAATGCGTCCGCCGCGCTCGTCGGAGAAAATTCCAAAGAGACCAATCTCAAAATGGCGGAATATGCCTACCGTTACGGCATGCGCGTGAGCGTTGCCGATACCCGCTTCGGCACGAATTTTTTGGGATATTCGACGTCCGAGATCAATGCGATCATCGGCGAATACCGGAATGTCCCGGGCGTGGGCGGATACTATATCCTCGACGAGCCCTTCGATCCCATGCCCTACGCCGATGTGTATAACGCGATCAAGATGAGCGATCCGAACGGCTACGCCCATCTCAATTTCCAACCCATCCATGCCTATGGCAATCCGATCGGCACGCTCAACGAGGAGGCGGACGAGCGCTACCGCAACGTGCTCCGCGAATGGTTGCAGGTCGGGGAGGACTGCGGCTATCCGCAGGACTATCTGATGTTCGACTTCTATCCCTTCACGGATACGAACGGCGGAATGGCGCGGGACATCTATTTCGCAAATCTGGACGCAGTGCGGGAAGTGGCGCTCGAATACGGCGTCAAGACGGCGAACTATCTCCAATCGGTCAGTTCGGTTTTGCAAAGCAACGGCGCGCTCTCCTTCCGGAGCGCGTCCCCGGCGGAGATCCGCTACGAGGCGATGACGTCCCTCGCCTACGGCTATAAACAGCTCAGCTACTTCACCTGGTTTTTGCCCACGAACCGCAACGGGGAGACCTTTTCGCAGGCGATCGTGGACGCGGACGGCGTGCCCAATCCGAAATACTATCAACCGCTCTCCGCGCTCAACGCCGAGATCCATGCGCTCGGAAAGACGCTGATCAAGCTCGATTCGCTTGAAGTCTATCTGAACGGCACGCAGTGGGGCTGGCAGGAGGAAATTCCGGAAGATTTCGTCGTCCGTCCCGCAGACGGGAAGGACTATACCGTCTCGCTCCTGCGGAACAGAGAGACGGGGCGCAACTATCTCATGATTGTCAACAACGATTTTTCCGGGCGTTCGGTCATCTCCCTCCGTTTGGACGGGGAAGTGCGTTCTTTGGAGCGGGTGAGCCCTCTGACGGGCGAGCTCGAACCCGTTGCGCTCGGAGAGGGGAACAGCCTCGTCGTCGGGCTCGAAGCGGGCGACGGAGTACTCTATGCTTTGCCCGAAGGTGTGGATTTCACGCGTGAGACGGCGACGGACCGCAGCAGGGCGGACGCGCTTCTGTCCCGTGCGGAGGCGGAGAGGGAGCATCTTGCGGGCAAGGACGTTGCCGCGCTCGATGAACTGCTCGATGAGCTCCGCACCGCGCTCGGCGGAGAGCACACCACGCAGGAATATCTCGATTCGCTCGCGGCGGAGGGGGAGAGGATGCTCGACGCGCTCCTATCCGGCGGAGAACAGGACGACGGCGGAGAGACGGGCGATCCGACCAATCCCAATGCAGTCGATCCGACCAATCCCAATGCGGGCGGCTGCGGCACGATCTCGCTCGGCGGCGGAGGCGGGGGCGGCATTGCGCTCGGACTGCTGTGCGCCGCCGCGATTTGCCTCTGTCTTGGGCGCGGGAACCTGCGCAAGAGGCGATAAATGATCATTTGAAATCAATTTTAAGGAGATACCCATGAGAACGATCAAATCGAAGTTTCGCGGATTGCTTGCGCTGTTCGGCGCGGCGTGTCTTGCCCTCGGCGGCGGACTGATGGCGCTCGAAAGCAAGGAAGCGAGGGCAGCGGAGGACAGCGCGATCTCGCAACACTGTCCCGAAGGAGCGACGAATCTCGCGCTCGGCAAGACGGTCACGGCGTCCTCCTCCTACGAACAGGGGAACGAGGGCTGGTCGACGGCGTTTCTTGTGGACGGAACGCTCGGCGCGCCCGGCGCGACGAACGGCTGGTCCACCGAACCGCATGAGACGACCGATCCCCGCACCGTTGCGTGGGCGACGGTCGATTTGGGAGCGGTCTGTTCCGTCTCCCGCATCGTCCTGTTTCCCCGCTCCGACCTTTCGGGCAACTACGGGGAGAGCTTTCCCGTCGACTTTCAGCTCCAACTCTCGGAGGACAACAAGGAGTGGTCCGACGTCTATCGGATCACGGGCTTCGCAAAGCCTACGGAGCCGCTTGTCGTCGACGTGGACGACGCGGCGCCCGCGCAATTTGTTCGGCTGTATGTCACTGGCAGAACGGGGGTGGATAATATGACGGGCGGCACCGGCGGCAACGACGGAAAACTCGTTCAGCTTTCCGAAATGGCGGTATTCGGCAGTATTCTGCGCGCCGTCGCCAATCTCAACAAGACGGAGATCGAACTCGGGCTCGGAAGTTCCGAACAGCCCGTGCTCGTCGTATCGGGAATGGAGACGCCGGAACTTACCTGGACGAGCGACGATCCGAAGGTGGCTTCCGTCTCGGCGGAGGGCGTGATCAAGGCGGAGGGCGTCGGCACGACGACCGTGCGCGTCAACGGCGAGGGCATTGAGGAAAAGACGATCTCCGTCATCGTCGTGGAAAAGAAGCAGACGTTCGGCGACAACATTCTTCTCTCCGTGTTCTGGCTTCCCACCTATGAATATCTGACGGGCGGCGTGGGCGACGAGCGCTGGGACGAACAGTTCCGTCTCCTTGCCGACGCGGACATTGATTGGCTCGCGCATGTCACCGACAACGAGAACCCGAGCAGCAATCTTACCACCAAAGAGACCAATCTCAAACTTGCAAGCTATGCCTATAAATACGGAATGCGCCTCACCGTTGCCGATAACCGCTTCGGAAGACATCTCCTCACCATGACGGACGAGGAAATCGCCTCCCTCATCGGGGAATATCGCAACGTTCCGGGCGTCGGCGGCTATTATATCTGGGACGAACCTTCTCCCGCCGAAAACATCTTCAACTATGCCGCCGTCTATGAGGCGATCAAGCGCGCCGATCCCACGGCATACGCTCATCTCAATTTCCTTCCCATGTATGCCTACACGGGCGGGAATTGGCAGACGGCGGAGATGCCCTATCGCTCCCATGTCAGCGACTGGTTGCAGGCAAACGAGGACGCGGGCTATCCGCAGGACTATGTCATGTACGACTTCTATCCCTACATCGGTTTCGACGACGGGATGGAGCGCGATGTGTTCTTCTCCAATCTCGACGTGATGCGCCGGATCGGGCTCGAATACAACGTCAAGACGGCGACCTATCTCCAATCCAACGGCGGTCCGAATAAGCGCAGCCCTTCGCCCTCCGAGATCCGCTACGAGGCGATGATCGCGCTCGCGTACGGGTACAAACAGCTCAGCTATTTCACTTGGTTCCTTCCCACGAACCGCAGCGAATCCTTCCACGACGCGATCGTCAGCGATCAGGGCGTTCCCAACCCCAAGACCTATGCGGCGGTCTCCGAACTCAACAGGGAGATCCATGCGCTCGGCAATACCCTCATCAATCTCGACGCCCTCCAAATCTATCATAATCAGGAGGCGTGGGGCGGACAGGAAGTCCTTCCCGACGATTGGATCGTGCAGTCCACGGACGACACGCTGTTCGCCGTCTCTTTGATGAAGGACAAGAACACGGGGCGCAATTATTTGATGTTCGTCAACAACAACTTCACCGATCCCGTGGAATTTGATGTGTATTTCCACAAGGATATCCGCTCGCTTCAAGTCGTGAGCCACACGGACGGCTCGCTCGGCGCCGTCAAGCTCGGCGCAGACGGCAAGTTGAAGATCGCGCTCGACGCGGGCGACGGCGTGCTCTATGCGCTTCCCGAAGGGGTCGATTTCACCGAGGAGACGGACGTCGATACGTCCGCGATCGAAGAACTTCTTGCGCTCATTGAGGGGACGGATCTTGCGGGCAAGGACACTGCCGCGCTCGATGCGGCGGTGGCAGAACTTCGCGCCGCGCTCGAAAACGAACATGTCACGCAGCAATATCTCGACGCGCTCGCCGCACAGGTCCGTTCAATCTACAACGGATTGACCGCGACCCAGCCCGATCCCGGTCCCGGCGACAGCGGCGACAAGGACGACGACAAGGACAGCGACAAGGACGACGATAAGACGGGCGGTTGCGGCACGATTGCGCTCGGCGGAGGCGGCGGAGGCGGTATCGCGCTCGGACTGCTCCTCTGCGGCGCGCTTGCGGCAATATTGCTCCGCAGAAAAAAACATGCGGAAAAATAAGTAAAAACGCTTGACAACACATTTACGCCATGATAAAATAACAACCGTTATATAACGGTTGTTATTTTATGGAGAAAAAATGCCGAAAACGGGAAAATTGACAGAGTCTGACGCTTTGAAGGCGGCGGCGGAGATCGTCAGGAAGGGGGGCGCGGGCGCGCTCAACGCGCGCGCGGTTGCGGAGGAGCTCGGCTGTTCCACGCAGCCCGTCTATTCCCTCTTCGGGAGTATGGAGGCGCTCAAAGCGTCGCTCGTCGACGAGGCAAAGGCGCGGTATCATGCCTTCATCGAGGAATATATTCTGCGGGCGGGGCGGAGCCGCTATGAGTGTTTCGGCATGGGATACGTCAAGTTTGCGCGCGAGGAGCGGGGGCTGTTCCGCTATCTGTTCTTGGAGCGTGCGGAGGAGGATCCCTTTCTTTCCGAGATCATCACCGAGATGACGGAGATCTATCACATGCCCGAGGAGAATGCTCATGTACGGTAAGGAAGCAAGCAACCGAAAACAAGAGATAGACCGCCAGCACTACACTATTCCGAA
>CANRGR010000082.1 GCA_947630245.1 uncultured Clostridia bacterium
CCGCGCCCGCTGTCATACCGCGGGCGTAGCCCGAGCCCCCTTGTCCAACAACGACCGAGGGGATTCTCTCGTCCCTACGGGGGTCGGAATGACAGGAAAAACCTTCACGAAATTCTTTGCTTGCTCACTGCGCTCGCTTCGTAAAGAATTTCCGTGAGGAAACGTGCTTTCGCGCCTTAATTTGTTTATCCTCTCGTTCGTTTCATCGGACAACAAGCCGAAAGAATTCGGCAAATTGTGGACGCTACCGCAGGGAGCCCCTGCTCCGCGCAGAAAGGTTCACAAATTTTCCCTTGCGGAAAGTTTGGGGAAGGGCTTGTTGCCCCTTTTAGGGGAAGTGGCGAACGTAGTGAGCCGAAAGGGTTTCAAAAACCCCTCACCGCCCTACGGGCGGAGCTCCCCTTATAGGGGCGCCAAGCGAGAGCCTTTCCTGTCATACCGAGCGGAGCGAGTGTATCCCCTCATACGCAGTTCGCACCCGCTGTCATACCGAGGGCGTAGCCCGAGCCCCCTTGTCCAACAACGACCGAGGGGATTCTCTCGTCCCTACGGGGGTCGGAATGACAGAAGAGCGCCCCTATTGTCATTTCGACCGGAGTGAGCGGAGCGAACGAAGTGGAGAAATCTCATCATAAGGTGGAGATTCCTCGACTGCGCTCGGAATGACAGAAAAAACAAGGTCTTAAAGATCAAGGCGATGTTTCGACAAGCTCAACATGACGTATTTTGAAGATGGCGCGGAATGACAGAGGAACGAAATGACGTGATTTGAAAACGGCGCGGCGCGGGAGAATCCCGCGCCGCGCCGCTTTCAAAAAATATCCTTGCAAAATATCCCCCGTTATACGTTAAAGCAACTTCCGCCGATAAATTCGCGCAGGAGCGAATTGCAGGGAATGACCGACTCGTCGTCGATCTCTCTGAAATATTTCAGCGTCTTGATGAGGCGGTTGGCGACGAGATACTGCGGGTCGGACGCCGTGATCTTCGTCAGCGCCTCCATTGCCTGCTTTTTGAGCACGCACAGCTCGTAGCCGAGGCTCGAATTGAACACATAGTCCGCGTTCTCCTCGTTGGGATAGATCCAGCGGAATTCGCCGTTGCGGACGGATTGCCACATGTCGATCGTCGCGGCGGCGGAACAGTTTCGGAACTTCATGTCGCGGACGATTCTCCGGATGAGCCGCGCGTTCGTGACGGACAGCGGGGAATGATCGTCGAGATTCATCTGCGCGTGCGGCGCGATATAGATGCGGAACTTCCGGTGCTTGGGAATGGAACGGGTGAGCTTTTCGTTGAGCGCGTGGATCCCCTCGATGATGATGGGAACGTTGGCGCCCAAGCGGATCGTCTTGCCCTTCTCCCGCCTGTCCTGCTTGAAATTGAACCGCGGAAGAGTGACTTCCTCGCCGTTGATGAGATCGAAGAGATCCTTGTTGAACTGCTCGATGTCGAGGCAATCGACGTGTTCGAGATCGAGCTTTTCGCGGGGCTTCCCTTGCAGCGCGCAGATCTTCTCCTTGTCGAAGTAGTAATCGTCCATCGAGATGGTGACGGGGTCGATCCCGCGCGACAAAAGCTCGATCCGCAGACGGTTGCAGAAGGTGGTCTTTCCGCTCGAACTCGGTCCCGCGATCGCGATCAGCCTGACCTGCTCGATCTCCTTCTCGATCATATCGCCGAGCTCCGAGAGCTGGCGGTTGTGATACGCCTCGCACATCTGCACAAATTCGAGGGTCTCGCCGCGGTCGATCTTGCGGTTGATGTCATTGACGGTGCGGCTCTTCGTCTTTTCCGCCCAATCGTACGCCCGCTGTAACGTCTTGCAGTACGTCGCCTCCTCCTCGAATTCGGGAATGGCGGCGTCCAGATCGTGGCGGGGATAGCCGATGATGATCCCCGGGCTGTACGGCGTGATCGCATAGTTGTGGATACAGCCCGTGGAGGGAACCATGTAGTTGTAAAGATAGTTGTAGTATTCCCCGCACTTATACAGATGCACCGTGTTTTCGGGACGGTAGCGGAGAATCTCGATCTTGTCGTCGAGATGGAATTTGCGGTAGATCTCCTCCGCCTCTTCAATCGTGACCGTGACCCGCTCGATGGGCAAGTCCGCCTCGATGATGCGCCCGACTTCGCGCACGATCGCGTCCGCGGCGCGCGCCATGTTGAAGTTTTTGGTGAGCGAACGGCAGAAGATCGAGCGCGAGACGTTATAGGTGAATTGGATCTTCACGTCGGGAAAGATCCTGTAAAACGCCATCGCAACCACATAACTGATACTCGCCCGATAGGCGCGCCCCGCCTCGGCGTTGTTCAGGTTCAGCAGTTTGATCGTCATTCCGTTGTCTTTTTCGGAGAGAATATAGCGCAGTTCCTTGATCTGCGCGCCCACCTGGCATACGACGAGATTTTTGCGATCCTTCCGATCGACGAGCTCCAATACTCTCGTCCCCTCTTCGACAAGCGTCTGGCGGCTGTTGAAATTGACTTTAATCATTGTTTCCCCCTCCCGTTTTTCAGGTTGTCTTTCCATTATACCCCAAAAAAAATTTTTTGCAAGAGGTTTTGAACAATTTTTTCCGTTTTCGTGAATTTCAATCACTCCCCTGCGCGCTGGTCACGATCTCGCGCAAAAAAAGATCCGCAGACGGGCTGCGGACCGAAGATTCAAAAGGCGGGCGTTTACTCTTTTTCGTCGCCGAGAATTTTTTCGAGCAGGGAGAACATCGCGTCGATGTCGATCGGCTTGGCGAGATGTCCGTTCATGCCCGCGGCGTAGGCGTTGGATTTGTCCTCCTCGAACGCGTTTGCCGTCATGGCGATGATGGGGATCTTCGCAAGCGCGGGATCGGGAAGCGCGCGGATGTGTCTCGCCGCCTCGTACCCGTCCATGACGGGCATCTGCACGTCCATGAGCACGAGATCGTAATCTCCCGCTTTCGACCGCTCCATAATGTCGCAGGCGGCTTTCCCGTTCTCGGCGCTGTCCACTTCGAATCCCGCCTCGGTGAGGATCTCCGCCGCGATCTCGCGGTTGAGTTCGTTGTCCTCGACCAGAAGAATCCGCTTTCCCGCGAACTTGTTCTCCTGCGGTTCGGGCTGCGGCGCGGGCGCCGTCTTGCCGAGGCTCCGTTCGAGCGCGCGGTGCAGATCGGACGCAAACAGCGGCTTGCTGATGAATCCCGTCACGCCCGCACGGAGCGCGTCCTGCTCGATGTCCGCCCAATCGTACGCAGACATCAGAATGATGGGCGATTCGTCGCCGATGATCGAGCGGATCTGCCGCACGGTGGCGATTCCGTCCATGTCGGGCATGGACCAGTCTACAATGTACACTTCGAAGGGATGCCCAAGCTCGATCGCCTCGCGGGTGCGGACGATCGCCTCCTTCCCCGTGACCGTCCACTCGGCGTGCATGCCGATCTGGCGGAGCATCTTGGACACGCTCTGGCAGGAGACGAGATCGTCGTCCACAACGAGCGCATACAGCCCGACGAGTTCGGAAAGAGAGAACTGCTCGGGGACGTCGTCGGCGAATTGCAGCGTCAGTCTGACGGTAAATTCCGAGCCCTTGCCCTGCTCGCTCTCGACGTCGATGGTGCCGCCCATGATGTCGACGATGTTTTTGGTGATCGCCATGCCGAGCCCCGTCCCCTGAATGCCGCTGACCGTGCTGTTGTGCTCGCGCGTGAAGGGATCGAATACGGTCTTCATAAACTCCGGGCTCATGCCGATGCCCGTGTCGCTCACACTGAATTCATAGACGCCGTATCCCTCCCGCTCGGACGGCTTCTGGGTGACTTTAATGAACACGGAGCCGCCGCTCTTCGTAAACTTGATGGCGTTGGACGTGAGATTGAGAAGGATCTGGTTGAGGCGGAGCTTGTCGCAGTATACGTCCTCGTGCGTGACGTCCACGGTGTCGATGAACAGTTCGAGATGTTTCGAATGAATATCCGACTGGATGATATTTCTCAGTCCCTGCAAGATGTCGGCAAGATTCTCGGGACGGTTCTCGATGTGCACCTTCCCCGACTCGATTCTGCTCATGTCGAGCACGTCGTTGATGAGCGAGAGGAGATGGTTGGACGCCTGCGAGATCTTCGCGAGATAGTCGAGCGCGCGCTCCTTGTTGTCGAGATGGGCGGTGGCGAGCGCCGTGAACCCGATGATCGCGTTCATGGGCGTGCGGATATCGTGCGACATGTTGTTCAGGAACGTCGTCTTGGAGCGGTTGGCGGCGTCGGCGGCGTGGAGCGCGACGGAGAGCTCCTCCGTCTGCGCTTTGAGCTTGCCCGTCGCCTCGTCGATCCGCCGTTGCAGTCTGTGCTGGTTCACCGTTCTGACGACGAGCATCGCCGCCGCAAACAGCAGAAGGAGCAAGCCTGCAACGATCACGGCGAGATAGACGGGATTGCGGCGCAGAAAGGCAATCAGTCCCCCGTCGGAAGAGGGACGGAATGGCGTCACTTCCTCGGTGACGATCGTGGAGACGGCGCCGCGGTCGAGCGCGGTGACGCATTTATTGAGAATGGAGAGCAGAACTCTCCCGCCGCGGGAGGCGCTCACGCCGAGCGTGTACGCCGAGGACGCCTCGCCGATGAGCTCGGAGATGAGTTCGTTCTTTTGATCGGACCAGATGTACAGCTCGGCGACGTAGGAGAGCGTGATGGTGGCGTCGCATTCCCCCTTCCTCACCGCCTGCACGCTCTCTTCGAGCGATTGATATGTCTTTGTCTCCGTGTCGCCGCCCACGAAGTCGGCGAGATAGTGCGAAAAGGTATTGTCCGCATACGTCTGTGTGGCGAATACCTTCGGCGTGCCTTTCAGATCCCGATTTTTGATCATCGTGTGGGTCGTCGTATAATAGACGTCCGTAATCTTGAAGCCCTCCGTCTCGGCGAGGCTGAAATCGTCGCTGAAGTCGATCACGATATCGACGTCCGCCGCGTCGCGCAGACGGTAGTACTCCTCGCGGTCCTTGACGGGCACATAGCGGATGGGAAGTCCCCTCAGCTCCTTGCCGGGAATCTGTACGCTCGAAATCATCTTTTCGAAGATGGCGGGGAAGATCCCGCAGGCGTACCCGTCCTCGTCGAAGTAGGAATACGGCTTGCGGTCGGGATTCATGAGCACTTTCAGCTCGGTTCCCGACCGGGAGAGCTCCGAAAGATAGTCCCGCTCCTCGGCGGTGACGATGATGTTTCCGCTCACGTCGGTGGAATAGTATTTGTTTTGGAGAACGTTCCGCCAGTCGGGCTCCTGCAAGTCGAGCGCGTCGATGGCGGCGTCGATCCGCTCCATCAGATCCGCCCTGTCCTTCCGCACGAGAACGTAGAACGGTTGGGGGGACAGGGACTCGATGAGCTGTTCGTTCTCGATGGCGCGGAGGCTGCCCGTGACGATTCCGTCGACTTCCTCCCGTTGAAGCGCCTCCGCAAGCATGTCCTCGCTCTGGAAATAGACGGGCGTGAAGTCGATTCCATGCTCGGCGGCAAAGTCCATGAACACGTCGTTCTTGGAATTGTTTTCGAACATGCCGACCCTGAGCCCGTTGTAGGTGGAATAATCGCCCTTGACGACCTTGCTGTTCCCCGCCTTCACGGTGAAGATCGTGGAATTCATGCCGATGTCCTTCCGCGAGAACAGGAATTTCTCTTCGCGCTCCGGGGTCTTGGACGACGAGGTCACGAGATCGAGTTTTCCCGCTTCGAGCAGGTCGAGACAGTCCCCGTGCAGGAGCGGCTCCCCGGTCTCCGCCGTGTCGACGTATTCGTACTTTCCGTCGATAAACCGACCGATGAGTTGCAGAAATTCATAGCCGTAGCCGCTGCGCTTTCCCGTGGTCTTGTCTTGCTCATGATAGCCCGACAAGCCGAAATAGCCGACTCTGATCGTTTCGGTCTGAGCGGAAGCCGTAATCCCAAACGGAACCACGGACAGCGTGAGAATGAGCGCCAACAGCGCGGACAGAACGGTTTTGAGTTTCATGACAACCCCCGTCGTAAAATTTCCGTGCACGGCCGAGACGGTTCCGCCGCATGCGGAAACCGCCGCGAAAGCGCGGCTTGCAGATGCATTGTATCATATCCATGCAAAATAGTCAACGCTTTCGCACGCCCGCCGCGGAAGGTTTTCCGAATTGTAGGTTTGTCAAACATATGAGACGGGGGTGGAAGAAAAAATCAGTGCAGGACGCCGTCATGGAGATAGTCTGAGA
>CANRGR010000083.1 GCA_947630245.1 uncultured Clostridia bacterium
AACCCCTCTGTCACTCGCAAGCTCGTGACATCTCCCCTGCGAGGGGCGACAAGGGAAAGCCTCCGTTGTCATACCGAGCGGAGCGAGCCCCCTTGTCCAACAACGACCGAGGGGATTCACTCCCCCCTTCGGGGGTCGGTATGACAGTAAAAAGACTACGCGCGAAATGAAACCCCTCACCGCCCTGCGGGCGGAGCTCCCCTGAAAGGGGCGCCAAGAGAAAGCCTTTGCTGTCATACCGAGCGGAGCGAGCCCCCCTTGTCCAACAACGACCGAGGGGATTCACTCGGGCACTGCGTGCCCTCGGAATGACAGGAAAAAGACTACGCGCGGAGTGAAACCCTCACCGCCCTGCGGGCGGAGCTCCTTTCAAAGGGGTGCCGAGCGAAAGGCAGTAAAAAAAAGAACTGCCGGGTGCAGTTCTTCGTTTGGTGTTGTTATACGCGTTCCACTTTATCGCTTTTCAGGCAGCGCGCGCAGACATAGCCGCTTTCGACCTTTCCGTCCGCCTTGTAGGTCACCTTCTGGACGTTTGCCTTGAACGCGCGTCTCGTTTTGCGGTTGGAGTGGCTGACGTTGTTGCCCGATGTCTGCCCCTTCCCGCAGATACTGCATACTCTCGACATATTCTTCACCTCCGATAGGAAACTCCGTATTGCTTGCCGTACGGTTCGCTCCCATACGGAAATCTTAATAATCATACCATTTCTTTGGGGAAAAAGCAATTAAAAAGAGGGGAAAATTCATAAAAATTTCCGACAATAGGGGAAAAATTTTACAATATCGCTTGCAAAAACGGCTTCAATGGGGTAGAATAGGTATTGTAAGTTCAGGAGAGCACCATGTCTGTCAGTACGAGCAATGCTTATGGGAAAATCTCGATTTCCGACCTTGCGATCGCCAGGGTCGCTTCGCAGGCTGCCGTGGAGAGCTACGGGATCGTCGACACCGTCCCCCGCCGCTTTACCGACACACTCGCCGAACTTTTCGGAAAGGACGCGGGCGGCAAGGGCGTCAAGGTCATGACGCAGGGCAACCGCATTTTCATCGACGTCTATGTCCTCATCAAATACGGCGTCTCGATCGAGGCGGTCGCGGAATCTTTGAAGGAAGCAATCAAATATAAAGTGGAGAAGTTTACGGGAATGATCGTCGACACCGTGAACGTCAACGTCGTGGGTCTGAAATTATAGCCGTTCCGCGCGGACGCTATGATTTCTTTTTCTTTCTCTTTTTCGAAGAGCAGTTTCCAAGAGTAAGGAGTAGCAACATCTCATGCAGAAAACGATAAATTGCGCGACCTTCCGCAAGATGGTTTTAGTCGGCGCAAAGATGCTCGATAACAACCGCGCCAAAGTGGACGCGCTCAACGTGTTCCCCGTTCCCGACGGGGACACGGGGACGAATATGTCCCTCACGATGCAGTCCGCCGTCAAGGAGCTTTCGAATACCACTTCCAATAACTTTATGGAGGTCTGCGACTGCGTGTCCAAAGGCGCGCTCCGCGGGGCGCGCGGCAACTCCGGCGTCATCCTCTCCCAGATCTTCCGCGGCATCTGCTCCGTCCTTCGCACGGGCAAGCCCGAAGTCGATACGAGAAATTTCGCCAAAGCGCTCGAAGCGGGCACGAAGGTCGCCTATAACGCCGTTGCCATTCCCAAAGAGGGCACGATTCTCACGGTCGTGCGGCTCATGAGCGAGTTCGCCGTCAAGAACGCCGGGAAGTACCGCGACTACGAGTCCTTCCTTCCCGCCATCATCGAGGAGGGGGACAGGGCGCTCGCCAAGACGCCCGAACTTCTGCCCGTGCTCAAAAAGGCGGGCGTCGTCGATTCGGGCGGCGTCGGGCTGATGACGATCATGCGCGGCTTTCAGGCGGCGATCATGGGCGACGAGATCGTCTCCGAAGTCCAGACCGAGGCGGCAAAGTCCGCCGCGCAGGGGCTGGACGCCGAATTCGGCGACAATTCCGACATCATCAACATGGATCTCGGCGAAATCCAGTTCGCCTATTGCACGGAATTTTTCGTGATCAACCTGAAAAAGAGCACCACGCTCGCCGACATCGACAAGCTCCGCGAAAATCTGATGGGCATCGGCGATTCGGTCATCTGCATCGGCGATCTCGAAATGATCAAAGTGCACGTTCACACCAACTGCCCGGGCGTCGCGCTCACCTATGCGCTGGAGCTCGGCGAACTCGACCGTCCCAAGATCGAGAACATGCTCGAACAGAACCGCGCGCTCAAAGCCAAGATCGAGGCGGAAAAGAAGGAGCAGGGCATGCTCGCGATCTGCACGGGCGAGGGGATCTCCGAGATCTTCAAGGATCTCTTCGTCGACCGCGTGATCGAGGGCGGGCAGACGATGAACCCCTCCGCGTCGGACATCGCCACCGCCGTCCAGAAGATCAACGCGGACAACGTGTTCGTCTTCCCCAACAATAAGAACATCATTCTCGCCGCGGAACAGGCGAAGGCGCTCGTGGACAACCGCACCATTCACGTCATTCCCACGAAGAACGTGCCGCAGGGGTTTGCCGCCGCGCTCGCGTTCTCGCCCGAGGCGAGCCTCGAAGAGAATAAGACGAATATGATCCACGCGCTCGACAACGTCAAGGCGGGCATGGTCACCCACGCCGTCCGCACCACGAGCGTCAACGGGTTCGACATCAAGGAAGGGGACATCATCGGGCTCGACGACAAGAAGATTCTCGCCAAAAGCGGGTCCATCGACGAAACCGTGCTCACCCTTCTCGACCGCCTCAAAGAGGATTCCCACGAAGTCATCACGCTGTATTACGGAGCGGAAATCACGGAGGAGGACGCAAAGCGGCTGACCGAAAAGGTCTCCGAGGCGTTCCCGGACTGCGATGTGGATTACCATAACGGCGGGCAGCCCGTCTATTACTATCTGCTTTCGCTCGAATAATTTCCAAAGGGTTGCATTCATTGCAACCCCTATCTTTTCATCGGGCGCCATGCCGCGCCGCGCGGGCGCGGAAGCAAGACGCGAAGGGATGGGAACAGGATGGAACTGACTCTTTTACGCGGGGTTACCCAAAAGCGGGCGAAGGAATTCGCCCGTCTCAACATCACGGACACGGCGGAGCTCGTCCGCTACTTTCCCCGCGCCTATCTCGATATGACGAACCGCGTCTCCGTGCGCGAAGTCTATCACAACGATACCGCGCTCCTCGCCTGCCGCCTCGTCTCCGTCGAGCCGGTGCGCTATACGGGGAGAATGAAGATGGTGCGCGCCCTGCTCGAACAGGACGGGGACAACTTCACCGCCGTCTGGTTCAACATGCCCTACATCGCGCAAAAACTCAAACCGGGGGAATATCTCTTCTACGGCAGAGTGCAGAACTATTACGACCGCATTTCGCTCGTCAATCCCTCCTTCGAGCCGCTCGAAAAGAACCACCGTCTCAAAGGGCTCGTGCCCGTCTATCCTCTGCGCGGCGGGCTCACACAGCGCACGATCCGCGACTGCGTCGCCTCCGCCCTCCGCACCGAGAAGATCGAGACCGTCATTCCCCCCGAACTTTGCCGCAAATACGCGCTCTCCTCTCTGCGGGAAGCCTACGCCGCCGTGCATCTTCCCGCGACGCAGGGACAGATGCAGAACGCCTCCGAGCGCATCGCATTGGAGGAATATTTCACGCTCATCTCCGCGTTCAAACTCATCAAAGGGGATAAAAACGAGGCGCGGATCAACCGTTACAGCGTCACGGAGCGGGAAGTCGCCGCCTTCGAAAAGCGCTTTCCCTTCGCCTTTACCGCGGGACAGCAGTCCGCCGTCCGCGCGATCTATGACGATCTGACGGGTCCGACCCGTATGAACCGCCTTCTGCAAGGGGACGTCGGCAGCGGAAAGACCGCCGTCGCGCTCACGGGCATCTTCATGGCGGTGAAGTCGGGATTTCAGGCAGTGTATCTCTCGCCGACCGAAGTGCTCGCCGCCCAGAACTTCGAAGTCCTCAAACGGATCTTTCCCGAATACCGCGTGGAGTATCTTGCGGGCGGCTCCGCGGCGAAGGAGAAACGGGACGTCAAAGCTGCGCTTGCGGCGGGGGAGATTTCGATTCTCTGCGGCACGCACGCCGTGTTGCAGGAGGATGTGCGCTTCTGCAATCTTGCGTTCTGCGTCTGCGACGAACAGCATCGGTTCGGCGTCTCCCAGCGCAATACGCTCGGCGAAAAGGGGGTGAGCCCGGATGTGCTCGTCATGTCCGCAACGCCCATTCCGCGCACGCTCTCCCTCATTTTTTACGGCGATCTCGACATCACAACCATTCCCGACAAACCCGTCATGCGGCAGGAAGTGTCCACGTCCCTGATTCCCGCCTATAAATACGACGATATGCTTGCCTACATCCGCCGCGAGACGAGAGCGGGCAAACAGGCGTATTTCGTCTGCGCACGGATCGAGGACGACGAGGGACAGGTCACGTCGGTCACCGAGCTGTTTGAGGAACTCAAAGGACGGCTCCCCGAAGTGCGGTTCGCGCTCCTTCACGGCCGCATGAAGGACAGGGAAAAGTCCGCCGTGATGTCCGATTTCAAGGCGGGAAAATACGATTGTCTCGTATCGACGACCGTCATCGAAGTCGGCGTAGATGTGCCGAACGCCACGATCATGGTCATCTACAACGCCGAACGCTACGGTCTCTCCCAGCTGCACCAGCTCCGCGGAAGAGTGGGGCGGGGGAGCGAAAAGAGCTATTGTTTTCTGCTCGTCGGAAATGAGTCCGAATCCGCGCTCGAACGGCTGAATATTCTCAAAACCACGAACGACGGGTTCAAACTTGCCGAAAAGGATCTCGAACTGCGCGGCAGCGGCGACTTCTTCGGCGTCCGCCAGAGCGGGAAATTTTTGAGCGACATCAAAAATTTGAGATATTCGACGGATGTGATCTTCGCCGCCAAAAAACTCTCCGACGAGGCGTTCGAGCGCCGGTTGAACACGGAGGCGATTCGGGCGGCCGCCATGAAAAAGTACGATAGTTTGAAAGACGTCGTGCTGAATTGATCGTGTTTGCTGGGATAAAACGGCGGCGCGGCGACCGTTCGGTCGCCGCGCCGCCCAACATGTTTTGCGGAAGAAAGCATTGGTAGGGACGTCTTTTGCGCCGTGGTTTTGATTCACGGCGGAAAAATGTTTGACAATTCCGGGAAAAGGTTATATGATGAAGGAAGAACGATCTCTGCAAAGCAACGGGCCTGTTACGGATTCGATTGCAAGCGGAATTCGTCGGACGCACGCCGGAGGCTCGGCTCCGTAAAAACGGAACAATATTAAATGCTGATAATAAAAGCAGAAGATCCGCTACCCGCAGAGCATCCGCTCGCCGCGTAGCACTTGCGGCGTAACTTTACGCCCCGTCCCGCTCCGATTGCCTACGGTCGGAACCGGGGCGTCATCTCAGTAGGGAACGTTGTGCGGCGGCGCATTTCCCCCGCCGTACGATGAATTTCGGAAATATGCCCGTGAACAGTTTGTCTGTGGACTGCGCGCGGGCGAGACCGACCACAGACTAAGCGTGTAGTGTCCGCGGAGGAACCTTGTAAGACCGGAGTTCAACTCTCCGCAGGTCCACCAAATCAAAATAATCCGAACTCAACAAGGGTAATCGTAACCCGCGATTGGTTCGGATTTATTTTGTATCTCGGGAATAAGAACACATAAAGCCAAGCAGCCGAGGGATTTCCCTCGGCTGCTTGGCTTTATGTTATAAGAAATCAACGCGATAGTCATGTGATTCAAGAGAGGCTAATCATAAAATGCGTATTTTTGTGTTTTAAAAAATTCACTGGTTATGTCGTTTTAAAAACGCTTGATAAAATAATACATTAAAATATATACCGTACAGCGAAAGCCGTGCGGTTATTTTTATTTATAAGGAGAATGAGAAAATGAAATATAAGGATTGGCTGTGTGAATGG
>CANRGR010000084.1 GCA_947630245.1 uncultured Clostridia bacterium
CCCCCGATACGAAGTCCGCTTTGCATGAGGGGATTCACTCCCCCTTCGGGGGTCGGAATGACAGAGGGTGGAGACTGTGCCCGGAATGACAGAAAGGTAGAGATTCCTCGGCTATGCTCGGAATGACATATTGTGCGCTCGGAAGGACAGAGGGTGGAGACTGCGCTCGGAAGGACAGAGGGTGGAGACTGCGCCCGGAAGGACATTTGTGCCCTCGGAATGACAGGGGAACAACGAATCATACAACCGTCTTATCACATTCAGACAAACGGAAACATACGGAAACATTATGGTAGATTTAAGCGTAACAATTTGCGGAGTGGGACTCAAAAATCCCGTCATTCCCGCATCGGGAACTTTCGGATTCGGGAGAGAATTCAACGAGATTTACGATATCTCCGTCCTCGGCGCGGTTGCGACGAAGGGGCTCACCTTAGCCCCCCGCCCGGGCAATCCCACGCCGCGGATCGCGGAGAGCCGCGGGGTCATTCTCAACGCCGTGGGATTGCAGAATCCCGGCGTGGAGCACTTCATCGAGCACGATCTTGCCTGGCTCCGCTCCAAGACCCGCGTCATCGCGAACGTGGCGGGAAGCGACGTGGAGGAGTACGGAAAGATCTGCGCGCGGCTCGACGGGCTCGTCGATCTGATTGAACTCAACATCTCCTGTCCCAACGTCCGCTGCGGCGGCATGGCGCTCGGGATCCGTCCCGAGAACGTGGAAGAAGTCACACGGGTCGCAAAGCGCGCGCTCACCGTCACGCCGCTCATCGTCAAACTCTCCCCCAACGTGGAGAGCATTGCAAAGAACGCGCAGGCGGCGGAGGCGGGCGGCGCGGACTGTCTCTCCCTCGTCAACACCTTCACGGGACTTGCGATTGATATCGAACGCGCGCGTCCCGTCCTCGCCAACAACACGGGCGGCGTCTCGGGCGCGGGGATCAAGCCGATCGCGCTCCGCATGGTCTACGAGGCGAGCCGCGCGGTCTCGGTTCCCGTCATCGGAATGGGGGGAATCGTCTGCGCCGAGGACGCGATCGAATTTCTGATGGCGGGCGCGACCGCGGTGCAGGTCGGCACGCAGAACTTTACGGACGTCTCCGCGTGTCCGAAGATCATCGCGGGGCTGGAAACATGGTGCGAAAGCCACGGCGTGTCGCGGATTTCCGAACTCACCGGAACCCTTCGCATGAACGGATAAGGAGAAGAGATGCTGACCTATCAACGGGAATTTATCAGATTTATGGCGGAAAACGACGTGCTGCGCTTCGGCGACTTCACGCTCAAAAGCGGGCGGCGGGCGCCCTATTTCATCAATGCGGGCAAATATCGCACGGGCGCGCAGATCGCGAAGCTCGGCGAGTACTATGCCGCCTGCTATCTCAACAACAAGGTGGACGCAAAGACGCTGGTCGGACCCGCCTACAAGGGCATTCCGCTCGCGGTGGCGACGGCGATCGCGCTTGCGGAGCGGCACGGCGTCGATCTCGGGTACTGTTTCGACCGCAAGGAAGTCAAGGATCACGGCGAGGGCGGAATGTTCGTCGGCGCGGATCTGAAAGACGGCGACAAGGTCTGTCTGATCGAGGACGTGATGACGTCGGGGAAGGCGCTCTCCGAAATCCTGCCCAAACTGCGCGCGGAGGCAGACGTGAAGGTCACGGCGATGATCATCTCCGTCGACCGTCAGGAGAAGGGCGCGGGCGAGATCTCCGCGGTCAGGGAGACGTACGAAAAGTACGGCATTCCCGTCTATTCCATCGTCACGGTGGAGGACATCATTGCCGCAATCGAGGAGGGCGTCCTCGGCGGAAGGGAGTTCCTTGCCGCCATGCGGGCGTACCGGGCGGAGTACGGCGCCTGAAAAACGGCAACTTGCGCCGCAGACCGTGCGGAATCAGAGAACTCTTCTTCCTTCGAGAAAATACCGGATTCTCGCGGAGGAGAGTTTTTCGATTTTTGCGACGTCCGACGCCGTGTGCAGAATGTATCCCCCGCCGAGATAGAGCGCAACGTGCCCGACGCGCTCGATTCCCGTCCTGTTCACGCGGGTTGCATTGGTGAAGAACATCAGATCGCCGCGTTCGAGCGCGTCGAATTCCACCTTTGTGCCCTGTAATATCTGCGTACGGGTCGTCACGTCGAGCAAGATTCCCGCCCCCTTGTAAAAGATGTATTGCATGAGCGAGGAGCAGTCGAATGCGCGCTCCGTGAAGCCGCTCAGAAGGTGTCCCCGCCCGTCGTGCAGCCGCACCGCGCCATAGACGTAGGGCGTGCCGAGCAGGGCGAGCCCCTCGTCGATCACGCGCTCCGCCGTCTCCTTCCCGCGCGGAAGGGAGAACGGCTCCGTGTAGCGCTCGTCCGCGCTGACGTACGCCGCCGCGCCGCGGTAGCTCGTCTCATACCAATTCCCTTTGCGGGAAGAACAGCATAGCAGGGTCTCCCGCTGTGCCTGTCCGAGCACGGGATATTGCTTTCCCGCGCCCGTGCGTATGTTCAGACCGTCCACGAGTACGCGCACATATTCCGCGCGTTCCTCTTCCCGCGTCTCTTCGTTCGGTGCGGAGGGAAGATTTCCGGCGGGATCGGGGATCGGATCCTCTTCCGGAACGGGCGCGGGCTCCGGCTCGGAATGTTGCGTTTCTTCGGGCATGGGCTGTACGGGCGCGGGCTGTGTAAGTTCGGGATCCGCGGGCGTGCCCGTTTGCCCGGAGCGTCCGCAGGCAGAGAGGGGAGCGCAGGCAAAGAGAGAGGCAAGGATCAAAGTCAGAATACGTTTTCTCATCGGGATTCCTCCTTCTGCGCCCCATTGTAACAAAATTCATGCGTTGTTTCAAGGGGTGTCTTTCAGGAAAATGAGGAAAACAATGGACGAACTTCGGGGAAGGACTTGATATTTCGGTGCGGACGCGCTATAATAGAGACATCACTGAGGAGAGGACAATCATGGTCATCGAAAGTTTCGACGGAAAGAAGATTTACGTTCACGAGTGGACGGACGCGGAGAACCCGAAGGGGGTCGTGCAGATCGTGCACGGCATGGCGGAGCATGCGGGACGGTATGCGAAATTCGCGCGCTTTCTCAACGAGCACGGCTATGTCGTCGTTGCGGACGATCACCGCGGGCACGGCAGAACGGACCGCGATACGCCCGGGTACTGTGCGGGAGACATGTTCGGGGACACCGTGAAGGACGAGGCGGAGATCACCGCGTACTATCAGCGCAGATATGCGGGACTCTCCTATTTTCTGCTCGGATTTTCCTACGGCTCCTTTCTCGCGCAGAGCTATCTCGGGAAATATGGCGAAAAGCTGGACGGCGCGGTCATCGCGGGGAGCAATTACAAGAAGGATTTCGAAGTCTATCTCGGCTCCGCCGTGGCGGGCGCAGGGTGTCTCTTCGGACGGGCGAAGAAGCCCGCAAAGCTCATCGAAAAGCTCTCCTTCGGGGCGTATGCGAAGAAATTCGACGACGGGCAGTGGCTGAGCGCGGACGCCGCAAACAACCGCGCCTATGAAAAGGACCCGTACTGCGGATTCACCTGTTCCAATCGCTTTTATAAAGACTTCTTCAAGGGACTGAGGCGCCTGTATACCGCGGGCTACACCGCGAACCTGCGGCGCGATTTGCCCGTTCTCGTCGCCTCGGGGGAGCAGGATCCCGTCGGGGACATGGGCGAGGGCGTGAAAAAGCTCGTCCGCTACTACAAACAGAGGGTGGGAATGCAGCGCGTCGAGCTCAAACTCTTCAAAAATTCCCGCCATGAATTTCTCAATGAACAGAGCGGACGGGAGGAAAAATGGGGATCCGTCCTCGCCTTCTTCGAGAAGATCTGCGAGGAGAGAGACTGAAATTGAATGAAAGAAAAACAGCCCCGTCCCGCGCGCCGCGCGGGACGGGGCTGTTTTTGCCTCAGCTTTCGAACCGATACGCCGCGGTGAAGGCGTAGACGTCGCCCGCGCGGAGCACGGAGCTGCCGCGGTCGGCATACTCCGGAACGTTCACATTGTTGGGAATCGCCTGCGTTTCGAGGCAGAAGCCCGCGCGCTTTCCGTAATAGCCGCCCTTGCCCTGCTGGTGCAGTCCGTTCCCCGCATAGAACTGAACGGCGGGCATGTCGGTATAGCAAGTCATGCGGATGCCCGTTTTGACGCTTTCGGCGGCGGCGTATTCCGCGTATTCCCCGCAGCGGTTGCGGAGCACATAGCAGTGGTCGTATCCGTTGCCCTGTCTGAGATCGGGATCGTCTTTCTCGATGTCTCTGCCGATCGGCTTGGGCGACGTGAAATCGAAGGGCGTTCCCTTCACCGCGCGGTAGCCGCCCACGGGGATCATCGCGGGATCGGTGGGGGTGATCGTATCGCTGTCGATCCGAAGAATGTTGTCGAGGATACTGCCGTCCCCCTCCCCGTTCAGGTTGAAATAGGCGTGGTTCGTGAGATTGACCGCCGTCGTCTTGTCCGTTACGGCGCGGTAGGAGATCTTCAACTCGCCGCCGCGGAAGGAGTAGACGACCTTCACGCTCAGATTCCCCGGGTAATTCTCCTCGCCGTCGGGGGAGAAGAGGGAGAGCACAAGATCGTCGCCCGCGATCTCATGGGTCCAGATCTTGCGGTTGAATCCGATTTTCCCGCCGTGCAGATGGTTGCCGCGGTCGTTGAGGTAGAGGGAATAGGTCTTGCCTTCGAGCGTGAGCTTCCCGCCGCCGATGCGGTTGCCGAATCTGCCGATGAGCGCGCCGAGATAGCCGCCGTTTGTTTCGTAGCCCGCAACGTCGGGATAGCCGAGAACGACGTCCACGGGCGCGCCGTTTTTGTCGGGCACCGTCAGGCTCTGCAAGATGCCGCCCAAGTTGAGAATGGTTGCCTGTCGTCCGCCGTCCGTGAGGGTGAACGCAAGCACTTCGCGCCCGTCCTCCGTTCCGCCGAACCGTTTGATCGTAATCATATCTTCAAAGTCCTCCTTATAATTCCTCGGAAATGACGGGGCAGGCGCCGTCGTCGCGCAAAGAGGTGTAGTAGACGTTCTCTCTGCCGAACACGCGCGCCATCTCCTTCCCGTAGCGCTGCTCCTCCCCTTCGCGGACGAAGGCGAGCATCGTTCCCGTGAATCCGCCCCCCATCATGCGGAATGCGCCGTCGCCGATGAGCCTCTCGCTCAGTTTGAGCGCGACCGGCACGGGCTGGGAGACGTCCCCGGGGACATAGCAATTCTGTAAAACCCCGAGACTACTCCGCCCGCTCTCGCGGACGGCGCAGAAAAACGCGTCCTTGTCCCCGCGCCCGAGCGCGTCCGCCGCGGCGTCCACGCGGTCGTTTTCTTCGAAATAATGGATCGCGCGCAGAATC
>CANRGR010000085.1 GCA_947630245.1 uncultured Clostridia bacterium
TTGGGCGAAGCGGAAAAAGCGTTCTTCGATTGGCTGTTCACCGATGAAGCAAAGGCGATCATCGAGGCAGAAGGATAGAATAAGCTATTTCATGTACCGAAAATCGGCGTTTGGTACATAGAATTTTCGCTCAACTTAGATAAAAATTGAAAATTTTGTGATTTTATCCCGAACATAGCCGAAATGCTCTTGACAATTTGCATAGAATAGGATAAAATGTATTATGTCTAAGTACATAGAATAGCTTATTCTGTGTACCAAACGATACAGCAAGATTTGCTTTTTTCGTTCTCCTTGCGCAGCGGGAATATCTTCCGCTGCGCAACCATTTTGCGAAGGTCGGAACACGATGTGGCGGGCGCGCCGCGGCTTTTGCCGCGGCGCGCCCGCCTATCATTGAAAAATTTTTTTTCTCTTTTTCCGAAGAAGCCGCGGGTGGATAAGTCCCCCGTTTCATCGGACTTTTAACGTGTCTCGCCTGCCCGCTGCGGCGGGCAAGGCATATCGCCTTATCCGAGCAGACGTCCGACTTTATTCATCATCTCCGCCTTGTGATCCATGAGCGAATGCGCGTACCGTTGCAGCGTGATTGTGGGATTCCGATGCCCCAAAATCTCCGAAAGCGTCTTGACGTCCATGCCGACTTCGAGTGCGCGCGTCGCAAAGGTATGCCGCAGGGCGTGAAATCCCCTGTGCTCGATATTGAGGCGTTGAAGGATACGTTTGAATGTTCTTTGATAGACGCGGATTTCCGCTCCGTATTCGCTTTTTCCCGCGACGACAAACCGCGCGCCCGTCTGCTTTCGTGCCTGTTTCAGATAGACGATGATCTGCCGCGGCAACGGGATTGTGCGCTCCGAACTCTGCGTTTTCGTCGTATCCATCACCTTGACATACCGGTTCTGTACCCAGCTGTCATGACAGGATTTCGAGACGGACAGCGTTCCCTTCCGAAAGTCGATGTCCTCCCAGGTGAGCGCGAGAAGTTCTCCGATCCGAAGTCCCGAATACAGGCACAGCAAAATGCCGAGCAAGTACGGCTCCCGCTTGCTCAGAATATAGCGTTCGATCTTTCGCTGTTCTTCCATACTGAAACAGGTCACTTTGCCCGAACGGACTTTCGGGCGGACGATGGAGCCGGAGTACTGCCTGTCGATCAGCCCGAGCGACGCCCCCCTCCTCAAAGAGGATTTGAGCACCGCGCAGACGAAATTGACGCTGTTCGGCGCCAGCCCGCTTCGGGTGAGCGACATCGAAAATTTCTGCAATTCGATTGCCGTGAGATCGTTGACGTCGTATTCCCCGAGGGCGGGCAGGATGTATTTCTCCGTCTGCTGCCGATATTTTCGGTAGGTTCGTTCCTTTGCGGAAGCCTTGATGTAGAGTTCGAGCCATTCGTCCAACCATTCCTTGTACTGCATATCATTTCTCCTTTTGTTTTTTCGGCGAGATACGCCATGCGGATATGGTACTTTATTTTTTCGGTTTTGGGATAAAAAATAAACGCCGCGGATCGGAGAAAAAAGGCGGGGCGTCTCCCCTCGTGCCTGCGCCGAACCGATTTTGCACAACTTTTTCGCTCGTGCGGTTATCTGCTTGCCTTTTTCTCCGCGCCGCGCTATAATGTGCGTACGGCAAAATCCGAAAGGAGCAGAGAGGAAAAATATGATCAAAGTATTGGTGGACAGCGCGTCGGATATCGTCTTGGAGGAGTCGCGCGAAAAAGGGATCGAAATGATCCCGATGGAAGTCAGATTCGGCGAAGAAGTGTATATGGACGGGGTGGATCTGTCGCACAGCCGATTCTTCGAGAAGCTGATCGAGGGAGATGAATTTCCGAAAACGAGCCAGATCAACGAGTACCGGTGGAGCGAGAAATTCGGCGAATTGACGGAATGCGGCGACGAATTGATCGTGATTACGATTTCGTCGAAACTTTCCGGAACCTATCAATGCGCCGTGAGCGCCGCCGCAAAGTTTGCGGGAAAAGTTTTCGTGATCGACAGCAGGAGCGCAAGCATGGGAGAGAGAATTTTGTGCGAATATGCGCTGCGGCTGATCGCGGAAAAGAAGGAAATCAAGACCGTTGTGGACGAATTGAACGAAAAGAAAAAGAAGATTCAGATCCTCGCCGTGATCGACACGTTGAAGTATCTGAGGAAGGGCGGCAGAATCTCGGGCGTGACCGCTCTTGCGGGCGAAATGCTCTCGATCAAGCCCGTCATTTCCGTCGTCAACGGGGAAGTGAAACTCGTCGGCAAGGCGGTCGGCAGCAGAAAGAGCAACAACCTTCTGATGCAGCTCGTGCAAAAATGCGGCGGGATTGATTTTTCGATGCCGTACGGATTGATGTATTCCGGTCTGAGCGACGAATATCTCAAAAAATATCTGAAAGACAGCGAGGCGCTGTGGAAAGAGCATATCGACGACCCGACTAAAATCCCGTCGTATCTGATCGGCAGCGCGATCGGTGCGCACATCGGACCCAACGGGGTCGGCGTCGCCTTCTTCTCGAACTGAAATTTTACTTCCGAACTTTGACGTTCATACAAAGACAGACGCGCCTCTTTTTGAGGCGCGTCTGTGCGTTTTTACGGAGACGGAGTACAGATCCGAAGGATGCAGAGCTCCGTCCTATTTGTTTATTTTCCTGCCTTGCGCCGTTTCAGAATGAGGAACGTCGCAATGGCGAGAACCGCTGCTCCGCCGATCGCGCCGAGCGTGATCGAAAGCCATGCGGGGCTGTTTTGGTCGGTTTCCGCGGCGTCGACGGGCGTTGCGGAGAGCTGTTTCCCCGAATTTGTCTCGTCAACGGGTTCGGCGGATGTTTGCGGAACGGTTTCCGCCGTCTGAGTATTGGGCTGGGGAGCGGGCTCCGCAACCTGAGATGCGTTCTGCGGAACGGTCTCGGGAGCAATCTGGGGAGCTGCTTCGAGAGCGACGGTCTCCTCTTCCCGTTCGCCGCAGACTTCGCATTCTCTCGATTTGATCAAAGCGTTGCCTTCCTTTTTCGTCTCCCATTCGCTCCATGCGTGAAGAGAAGGATCGGCGGGAAGCGTCTCACTGTCAAGCAGGCAACCGCAGTCCGCGCAACGGATTGTTTTAAGTCCGTCCGTATTGCAGGTCGCTTCGCGTTCCGTGACGGTCTTTGCGGTATGCCCGGTCGGATCGGAGGTAACTTCCGTTGTGCTGTCGCCGCAGACGGAGCAGATGCGTTCGACGTATCCCGCTTCCGTGCAGGTTGCCGCATGCCGCGTCTCAATATAATCGTGTCCCTCGGGGGATATGGTCATGCGGTCGAGGATTGTATCGCACTTCGTGCAACGGAGCGTCTTTTCGCCCGCTTCCGTGCAGGTCGGAGCCGTATCGACGCAATAATCGTCTGCGGCATGATGTGCAAGCGCTTCACGGTTGCCGGTCGTCTCGATCGTGCCGCAGGTTCTGCACGTCTTGGTGACGAACTGCGCGCCGCAACATCCCGTCTCGGTTTCGATGTCGAACTCGTGTCCGACGGGATCGGAGACGGTTCTGATGACGGTATCGCCGCAGACGGAGCAGATGCTTGTGATATATCCGTTTTCCGTGCAGGTCGCCGCGTGTTCGGTCTCTTCATATTTGTGTCCTGCCGCGGGAACGGTAACGCGGTCGAGAACGAGGTTGCACTTTGCGCAACGAAGTACTTTTTCGCTCGCCTCCGTGCAGGAGCGGGTTTCTTCGACCGTATACTCGGCAGAAGCGACATGTTCGAGCGCCTTGCGGTCGCCGATTGTCTCTACCGTGCCGCAGGTTCTGCACGTCTTGGTGATAAACTCCGCTTTGCAACAACCGACTTCGGTCTTGACGTCGAAATCATGACCGTTCGGCGCGGATACGTTTTCCGTATAGAAGTCGCCGCAGACGGTGCAACTGTGGAGCGTATATCCGTTGTCCGTACAGGTCGCCTTATAGGTCGTATCGCGATATTGATGTCCCGATGCGGGGATGGTAAAGCGCGCGAGGACGATGCCGCACTTTGCGCAACGGAGAATCTTTTCGCCTTCCCCGGTGCAGGTCGGATTTTTCGTGATGCTGTAATAATTTGCTTCGACATGTTCGAGCGCCTCGCGGTCGCCGACCGTCTCCACCGTGCCGCAGGTTCTGCACGTCTTGGTGATGAACTCGGCGTTGCCGCAACCGACTTCGGTCTCTACGTCGAAATCGTGACCCTTCGGCGCGTCCGTGATCTCTGTGACGACGTCGCCGCAGCGGGCGCATTTTTCGACGATACGACCGCTCTCGGTGCAGGTTGCTTCATACACGGTCTTTTCGTAGCGGTGCTCGATGACAGGCATTTCGGCACGATCCAGAACGACGCGGCATTTTGCGCAGCGGAGCACTTTCTCGCCCATCTCGGTGCAGGTGGGCTTTTTTTCGACGATGTAGCTCCGCGCGGGGGTGTGCGCTAAGGCGTCGGGATCCCCTTCCGTCTCCACGGCGCGGCAGACTTTACACGTTTTGGTCGTATAGACGGCGCCGCTGCAACCGGTCTGCGTCACGACGTCGAAAGTGTGCCCTTTGGGATCGGACGTCGTTTCCGTATAGCTGTCCTCGCAGTCGGCACAGGTATAGACGGTGTATCCGCTCGCGGTGCAGGTGGCATCGTGTGCAACGGATTGATAGTGATGTCCCGTCGCGGGAATCTCCGCGCGTTCCAAAACGATGTCGCACTTTGCACAGCGGAGGGTCTTTTCGCCCGCTTCCGTGCAGGTGGGAGCTTGCTCGGTCGTGTAATCCTTTGCGGGGGTATGCGCTAAGGCGTCGGGATCCCCTTCCGTCTCCACGGCGCGGCAGATCCGGCAAGTTTTGGTCGTGAACTGTGCGCCGTTGCAACCGGTCTGCGTCACGACGTCAAAGGTGTGACCTTTGGGATCGGACGTCGTTTCCGTATAGCTGTCGCCGCAGACGGTACAGGTATGAACCTCGTATGCGCCCGCCGTGCAGGTCGCTTCATGGGTTGCGATCTTGTATTTGTGTCCCGCCGCGGGAATTTCCTTTCGGTCGAGAACGATGTTGCACACGGAACAGCGAAGCGTCTGTTCGCCCGTTTCGGTACAGGTCGGGGCTTTGTCAGTGACGTATTCCGCCGCGGGAACGTGCGCTAAGGCATTGAGATCCCCTTCCGTTTCGACTTCGCCGCAGGTCAGACAGGTCTTTGTCGTATATTGCGCGCCGTTGCAACCCGCCTGCGTCGTGACATCAAAATGATGTCCCTTCGGCGCGGAGGTTG
>CANRGR010000086.1 GCA_947630245.1 uncultured Clostridia bacterium
CGCGCGGCAAATGCGCTCACTCATGTCGCATTGCGCCAACAGTTATCAACTGTTGGCAGGATGCAATGCTCCACCCTATAAGGGGCAGCAAGCCATTCCCCAAACTTCCCGCGAGCAAAATCGCATTTTGCGCTGCGGGACACAATTTGCGCGACACTTCGCGCTTGTTGTCTGCACAAGGCAAACCGCGGGCGGGCGAACGGATTTCATGAAATCAATCCGCCTAACCCCTCACGGCGATTGCTTTCGAAGCCGTAGGCGAGCAAGCAATCGCGTGAATTGAAGCAAAAAAAGAGCGGAGCGAGTTTGTTGAAAAGAAAAAAGAGAACTCGCTCCGCCGGGCTTTTGCCCGCCCGTATCGTTACATCCCTGTCGGATACGGGGTCGCTTCGCGGCTGTCCGCCGCGTTGCTTCTGAAATTGTCCGAACGGCATGGCGTCCCGCCCGCGCCGTTCCAATTCACGTCTCCGTTTCCCTGTCATTCCGAGCGTAGCCGAGGAATCTCTACTTTATTATGAGATTTCTCCACTTCGTTCGCTTCGCTCACTTCGGTCGAAATGACAAAAGACGTGTGTCCGTTTCCCTGTCATTCCGAAGGAGCCATAGGCGACTGAGTGAATCCCCTCATTCAAAGCGGACTTCGTATCGGGGGATACACTCCTCCCTCGTTTCTCTCGGTCGTCGGTATGACAGTATTCAATAAAAATTTTACTGCGCGTTGGCCGTGACTTCGGTATTGGTCAAGAACAATTTGATATCAAAATCACTGCTGTTAGTGGCATTGGGCGTTGCGGAGCCTTTTGTCGTAAAACCAGTGCCAGCCGAGGCTTTATATTCGACCTTCATTCCAGTGATTTCACCAGTCGAGGTGACGGTAGCCGATACTTCCCATCCGCCAGTTGACGGCTTTACTCCCGCTTCGGGCCATGCTGTGGTATTGTCTTTATTTTCAAGCAGATAGACAACTGCGGCACCACGGACGGCACGGATATTCGCGTTATCACGTGCTTCCTGCGCTTTGGTAAGGGAGCCCACAAACAGCGGGACAGCGATAGCGACGAGGACAGCGATGATCGCGACAACGATCAAGAGTTCTGCGAGAGTGAAACCTTTGCGGTTTCTTCTGTTTCTCAAAGATTGCAACATTTTTTCTTTCTCCTTAAAAAATCATGATTTTTTATATACGCGCCGCAGGGACGTTACGGCGAATATATCAACTTGGACAAAACAGGAAAATGTTCATAGATTAGCATAATCTATGAACTTTTCTGCCCTTAGAATACCACTTTCTTCCTCTTCCGTCAAGCAAATTTATGATATTCTTAAAAAATTTCCTTCATTCCTTCAAATTATTCTAATTTTTATCCCGTTAACTTTCTCCCCCAACAGGAAAATGTACACAGATTATGCTAATCTATGAACAAAATCGAAGAATAAATTAAATCGGAAAAAAGGGATAAAATCAAGTAAAAAACCGACAAAAGCGACGGAAAATCCGTCGCTTTTTGTGTGTTTTATGGCATTTTGAGGAGGCGCGGACTGCGTATGGGGGGATACACTCCTCCCTCGCGTTGCTCGGTCGTCGGTATGACAGTGGAGGCTCTCGCTTGTCGCCCCTCGCAGGGGAGATGTCACGAGCTTGCGAGTGACAGAGGGGTTTCTGAAACCCTTTTGAAACCCTTTTCCTCTCACTGCGTTCGAGGACTTCCCCTACAAGGGGCAGCAAGGGTCGATATGACAGCGAGAGCGGGCGCGGCGCGGGATTCTCCCGCGCCGCGCCGTTCTAAATTACGTCATTCCGTTCCCCTACCATTCCGCGCCGTTCCAAAATACGTCATGTTGAGCTTGTCGCCCTCAATCCGGATTCAACAGGCGCTTCGCATTCCCAAAAAGGATTTTTTCGGCGATCCGCTCGCCGAATTTCTTTTTCAGATCCCCGAAAAATTTCGGCAGATCGGCGGGATTTTTGAGATAGGGATTTTCGGGAATGCCGTCGAAATCGCTCCCGATCGCGAGCACGCTCTCCCCTCCGGCCCTAATGATGTGCTCCGCATGGGCGAGGAGCGCCGCGCGCTGTCCTTCGGGACTTTCGTCGCGGGAGAGGAACGCCGCGCAGAAATCGAGCCCGACGACCCCGCCGCTCTCCGCGATGAGACGGATTCCCCCGTCGGTCAGATTCCGCGCATGCGGAAACACTTCCGCCGCCCCCGAATGGCTCGCGGCAAAGGACGCTCCTTTCCGCTTGCAGATTGCGGCAACGTCCGAAAGGAGTTTGTCGCTTCCGTGGGAGACGTCGGGGACGATGCCGAGATCAATCATCCGATCAACCGCCTCCCGCCCGAAGTCTTTGAGCCCGCGCGCCGTCTCTCTGCGGCGCGGCGCGCGGCGTGTAAAGTTGGGAAATCCGAGTTCATTCTCGAAATTCCAGGTGAGGGTGATCATGCGCACGCCGCGCGCCGCAAAGACATCGAGATGTTCCGCCCGTCCGCCGAGCGCATGTCCGCCCTCCACGGTTAAAACGGCGGCGATTCCGCCCTCTTTCCCGCTCCTTGCATAGCCTTCCCTGCGGCAGAGTTTTTCGAACTTGTCGAAGAGCGCGAGCGCGCGGGAGAATCCCTCCCCCTCCCTCAGAAAGGCGGCGAAGCACTGCGCGGCGCATCCGCCCGCGATTAAACGCTCCTTCGTGACTTGCAAAACGCCCTCGTTGGTGAGGGCGTCGCAGTGCAGATCAATATATTTCATCCTTTGTAGAACAGCCGCACAAGACGACCGAGCGCCCTCGGCAACCTGATACAGACGATCATACAACCTCCTCGTTGACGATGACGAGCACATATCCCTTTCTCACCCGAAACGAAAAATCTCCGCTTACCGTAAGATTGGAGATACCGCGCGTGGAGCCGTAACAAAGCCGCAGATCCTTCTCCGCGTACTTGACCCCCTCCATCTTCATGATATGCGTGTCGCCGCCGAACGGCAACAGCGAAACCGTCTGTCCCTCTTTGCAGGCAAAGCTCTGTTCGCCCTTGCCGCAGAGGAAAATCCCGGCGCCGTTCGTTTTGAGTACGGCGGAAAGCACCCCCGCCGCCTTCGCCTTATACAAGAGATGCAGATTGCCGAGAAAATGATCCTCGCGCCCTCCCCCGCCGCCGTAGATGGAAAGATACGTCCCGCCGAGTTCGATCGCGCGGTCGACGGCAAGTTCGCCGTCCGTCTCGTTCTTCTCGGAGGGGAACTTTTGGAGGGGTTCTGGCGACGGGATCTCGTCCAAAGAGTCGAAATCGCCCAAATTTTCGTCGATTCTCACCCTCCCCTTCGCCCACGAATACGCGCCGTCGCAGCAGATGACGTAGGCGTTTTCCGCCTCGATCTCCCCGCGGTAGGGCTCGCCGTTGAGGAGAATGACGACCCGCTTGCCGCTCATCCGCGGAGCCTTCCGATCGTCGCCGCCATGTCGTTCGCACGGAACACGGCGCTGCCCGCAACGATGACGTTCGCGCCCGCGGAGACGACGTCTTTCACGTTTTCCTCGGTGACGCCGCCGTCGACTTCGATGTCGAGCCCGTCCCGTCCGTGCTTGATGCAAAACTCCCGCAGCGCCTCGATCTTTTTCAGCGTCCCTTCAATGAACTTCTGTCCGCCCCAGCCGGGGCGCACGCTCATGAGAAGGAGCATATCCGCTTCTTCCACATAGGGGAAGATCGCCTCGATGGGGGTCTCGGGATTGATGACCGCGCTCTTCTTGACGCCGAAGGACGCAATCTTTTCGAACAGCGAAGGAACGTCGCACGCCTCGACGTGGACGGTGATGATGTCCGCACCCGCGCGGGCGAAGTCCTCGATGTGCGTCTCGGGATGGAGGGTCATGAGATGACAGTCGAGCGGGAGCTTCGTATGCGGGCGGATTGCCTTCACCATCTGCGCGCCGAAGGTGATGGGCGGCACAAAGTTCCCGTCCATGACGTCGCAGTGCACATAGTCGGCGCCCGAAGCTTCGAGCCGCCCGACTTCCTCCCCGACCCTCGAAAAATCGCTCGCCAAAATGCTCGGCGCAATTTTGATGTTCATAACCTCCTCCTTATTCGTAAAAGAAACTCTCGACGGGCTCCCCGCCCGCCCTTTTGTACAATCTTCCGTTCTCGGCGAAAAAGGTCTCATTCTGCCCGTCTACCGTAAAGGAATAGACGATCTTTGCGGTGAAGTCAAATTCCCCGTTTTCGAGATTCCTCCCGAGATACAGTTTCCCGTCGGCAAAGTCGATCGTTTTGACATTCTTCCCCAAACGGATGGAAAAGACGAGCGTCGCAAACTCGTCGTCCGCACGGTGATGGACGTCGAAAACCCCGTCGTCGCAGGTAAAATCGTATTCCCCCGCGTTGACGCGCACCGCGAACGGACAGGGATAGCCCCGCCCCGTGTATCCGCCGAGCGCGGTGACGGGAAATCCCATGAACTCGTCGGGGATCTCGAAGGACATCTTGCCGCCGTCCCATTCGGGACCGATACAGAATGCGTCCTTTTTGAACTCGCAGACGCCGAAAGACATTCTGCCGTCCTCGGAAGTGACGAAATCGTAACTTTTCGCGACGAACAGGGCGAGAAAGATGATCCATGAAGCGATGAGCAGGAGCCCGATCCCAAGTCCCACTCCGATTCCGATCCAGACCGATTGCTTCTTCTTCATGCCGCCAATCCTCTCCGTCGATTTTTTCGATTCGTTCCCATGTTTTCCCGCTGTCATTCTAATGGACTGTCATTCAAAGCGCACAACTGTCATTCCGCGCGCACAACTGTCATTCCGAGCCGTTCTGAAATTACGTCATGTTGAGCGTAGTCGAAACATCGCTTTGATTTTTTAAGACCCGCGTTCCGCTCGGTATGACAGGAAAGGCTCTCGCTTGTCGCCCCTTTCAGGGGAGCTCCGCCCGCAGGGCGGTGAGGGGTTTCATTTCGCACGTAGTCTTTTTACTGTCATTCCGACCCCCGAAGGGGGGAGAGAATCCCCTCGGTCGTTGTTGGACAAGGGGATACACTCGCTCCGCTCGGTATGACAGGAAAGGCTCTCGCTTGTCGCCCCTCGCAGGGGAGATGTCACGAGCTTGCGAGTGACAGAGGGGTTTCTGAAACCCTTTTG
>CANRGR010000087.1 GCA_947630245.1 uncultured Clostridia bacterium
GGCTGAACTACGATCTGATGTTGAAGCATGTCGGTGTCGGTCGGCTGTTCGAGGACAGTGTGGCAGACGGAGCACTCGCCGCCCTTCGTCTTACCTTTCGACGTGCAGGTCGCGGGAACCGCGGGAATATCCTGCCGCGTATGGGGGAGCATGTCGGTGTCGGTCTGCTCGGCGAACACGGTATTGCACTCGGAACAATAACGTCCCTCCGTCTTGCCCTTCGAGGTGCAGGTCGCCTGAACCGCGGGCTGAACTACGATCTGATGTTGAAGCATGTCGGTGTCGGTCGGCTGTTCGAGGACGGTGTGGCAGACGGAGCACTCGACGCCCTTCGTCTTACCTTTCGACGTGCAGGTTGCGGGAACCGCGGGAATATCCTGCCGCGTATGGGGGAGCATGTCGGTCTCGGTCTGTGCGACGATCACCGTGCCGCAGACGGAGCAATGCGAACCCTGCGTTCTTCCTTTCGCTGTGCAGGTTGCGGGGACCGCTTCATCGATCACTTCGGTGTGCGCAAGTTTTGCGACGGTACGGGATTCATATGCCCCGTCCTCCGCGCAGACGCGGCGCTCTTCGCCCGCTTTTGTACAGGTTGCAGGCGTATAGAGCGTCCACTCTCCGTAACTATGCTCGTGCACTGTGGCGGGGTTCTCTCCGCATGCCGCAAGTCCGAATACGCCGCAGAGCGCTGCGCAAAGGACGAGCATTGTCAAAAATAATTTTTTCATTTCTACCTCCCGAAACAAAGCATTTGTTAAGCGCGATCATTATAGCACATGGGGGGGGGTGTATGTCAATACTATTCCAATATATTAGAGGCTATTATTAAATAGGAGACCGATCGGCGTTTTCGGGCAGGTCGGAGGGGGAAAGGGGCGCTTATGCCCGATATAAGAGAAACTTATATATTTACATTTTTATGCATATCCAAGCGCGGAAAAAACGACAATATTTTTCAAAATCTCTGTGAAACAATACAAAAATATCTCCATGTTTTTAAGCATTCTTTTTTTCTTGACAGGACCCCGCGGGGATATGGTATACTGATGATAAAAATCCGATATGTAAATTATGCAAGGAGGAACGACATGAAACATCTCAGGAAAGCAACGCTTTTTATCCTCGCGCTCATGATGACGCTTGCCCTCGGCATCTTTGCCGCGGCATGCGGGGACGAGACGGGGAGCGGCTCGGTCGTGCTCACGTTCAACGCGGGGAGCGGCGAGCCCTATACGTTGGAGGCGGAGGCGGGAAGCACGGTGACGCCGCCCGTTCCCGACGCGCGCGACGGCTATTTCTTCGACGGATGGTTTGTCTCGTCCGATTTCTCGGGCGCCGCGCTCGGTTCGAGCCTGACCGCACCCGAAACGGATACGACATACTACGGAAAGTGGACGAGGGGCTATCTTCTCACGCTGGCGCTGAACGGCGGCACGATGAGCGGCGAAAAAACGCTTCTTCTCAGGGAGGGCGCAAACCTTTCGGAAGCCGTGGCGGCGTATCTGCCCGCAAAGGACGGGCTCACGTTCGGCGCATGGATGCTCGATGGGAAGGAACTCACCGCAAACGACAGAATGCCCGCGGGCGAACTCACGCTGACCGCGGGATGGAAAGTCGGATACACGGTGCAAGTGTATTTGCAGAATAAGACGGCGGACGGCTATGAACTCTCCTCCGGATCCGGCACGGAAGGAAGCGGCTATGTCGGCGCCAATACGGCTCCCGCCGTTCCCTCCGTCACGGGCTTCTATCTCACAACCAACGAAAACGAGCTGACGGAGGCGGTTTTGACGGAGACGGCGTCGTCCAACGTGTTCCGCTTCTACTTTGCCCGCGAGGAATATCTTCTCGCCTTTGACGCCAACTTGCCCGAAGGAATCGAGGCGGAAGGGGAGGTCTCCGATCTGACCGCGCTCTTCGAACAGGAAGTCACCATTCCCGACGACGGATTTTCCGCGGCGGGACGCCTGTTTGCGGGATGGAGCACGCAGCGGACGGGCGGCGTCGAATATCAACCCGGCGAAAGTCTCCCGCTCATGCACAATCTTGTGCTCTATGCCGTCTGGGACGTCGGATGCACCGACCTCTGGGGCAGCGAAGATCTCATCTACGCTCCCAGCGGCGAGCCCGGAAAGGCGATTCTCGAACGCTTCGGCGAAGTTTTTGAGGGAACGATCGACCAAAACGGCGTCTTTGAGATCGCCGGCATGCGCGGCATGATCTATCACGGCTCCGTGTTCGCCTACTACCGCGGGGACTATGCGGCGACGTTCTCCCTGCTCGACGGCTATTATCATGCCGAAGAGACAAATCTCATCGACGAGAATACGACGCTCACGCTCGACGGCTATCTCAACGCTACGCTCCGTTCGGCGGACGGGGTGATCGTCGGCTCCTACGGCTACGACCTCGAAGCGGGTTCCAACTATATCGCGGCGGAGGACGGGACGATCCTCTATTTCCGCCTCGGAAACTATCAAAATACCGCTGTGTTCGGCATCCGCGGCGACGAGGCGGGCGTCTATGAACAGTTCGTCCCGACCGATGAAACGTCGGGTACGTTCGGAAGATGGACCGTCCTCCTCGACGGATACGGCTCCGCGCTCCTCGGCGACACGTCGTCGGGAACGTACAGCGAGGGCGTCTATTACTTCGAGGATTCGGGGTACAGCGCGGGCGGCGAAGAGATCCGATTCTATCATGTATTCACCGCCGAAACCGGGGAATTGATCTTCCACAACTATCCCTTGACGTCGGGGGACGCGCTCGTCCTTGCCGACGGGCTCGCGGGAGATTACAAGGGCACGATCGACGGGAAGGAGACCACCGTCACGCTGGACGGGTTCGGACTTCTCAACGGCGCAACCATTGACGGCGATCCCAATTCCGCCTGCACATACTATACGACCGAGTCGGGCGTATTCGGGACAATCCTCTATCTTTTGACGGACGACGGAACGGTCACGCTCCTCCTGACGGAACCGGGCAAATTCGAGGAGATCGACGTAAACTATACGGAACTTCTCTACCTGCGCACGGACGGTTCGGGACCCAATCTGTTCTATCCCGCGATTCTGCTCTACGAGGACGAAAACGCCCTCCGCGCGGAGCTGTATGCGCCCGATGACGACGGCGTAGTGCATCATGTTGCGACTGCGGATTGCACGGTCCGCAACGATCTTCCCGAGTATCGGTTCCTCACGCTCACGCTTCGGCAGACGGATGGCGGGGCGGATGTGATCTTCCCCGGGTTTGGAGCGGCGTTTGAATCGGCGGCAATTCTGCTCAATACCGAATCGCTCGTCTATGACATTTACAGCGTTCTCGAATACAACGGCGAGAAATTCTACACGGAGTACAAGTACAAGACCGACGACGAGGACGACGAGGACGACCGCGTATTCTGGGAGACCCTCATCGACAGCGGCGTCAACGGAATCGGCAGTTTCTGGTTCGGAGACGGAAAGGTGATCGAGGGCAGAGCCGTCGATACTTATACGAACATTGAGGAATTCGGATTCAGGGCGGTGGCGTTCACCTATTACAACGAGGACGATCGTTTGGAGACTCGCTACTTTGCCCTCTACGACGACGGGACGTTCCTCGATCTCGACGAAGAGCCCGACCATGCGATGTTCATCGACGAATACGGCACACAAAAACAGCAGGCGGGCGTCTATTTCGACGGGCTCGGCAACGCGTATTTCTTTGCGACGGGGAACGATTTCTATGATCACAACTGTATCGGCGGTCCCGTCCGCAAGACGGAGGAGAAGACATCCTTCGGGGCGGAGATCTGGATCATCGAGCCCGAAGAGGGGGAGCCCTTGCGGTTCGTCCTCGAACAGGAGACGGAGAACACGCTCGTCGCCTACGTCCTCTATGAGGAGCCCGTCTCGCTCACGGGAGAGAACGGAACCTTTGCGGCGGACGGCTACAACTTCATGGCGTCCTTTGAAAGCGCGGACGGGATCGGCTTTACGGGGCTCTATCATATGCTCAACGCCGAAGATTGCTCGATTCCCGACGAGTTTGAGTGCGCCTATGTCATGATGGCGCAGGATGGGCTGTTCTGGCGGATCTACGTCAGGGAGGACGGCACTTTCGAAGCGCTCTATTCTCCGCTCGGCAATATGGACGGGAGTACCCTCATGGTGATGGACGACTCGTACAACGCTCTCGGCTTTTTGATGGTGAGCTTGGAGGATGGAGAGATGAGCGTCACGTATATCGGAATGGATGAGACGGTCGGCATACCCATGTCGGAGGGGAACCCGTTTGTGCCTACGGACGACGGCGCAGTCTCCCTCACGCTGATGCTCATGAACGAGACGACCGAGAGCATGGACATTGTAACCTGGGTTCTCGGCGATTTCTCCGTCGATTCCTGCGTCATCTTCAACGAGGCGATCTGCGGGCTCTACCGCGACGGCGCGGCGTCCTATGAAATGGACGGATACGGGTACGGCGTCTATACCGACCGTTACGGATTCCGCAATGAGGGCGCGTATGTGTTTATCGACGAGACGCATGTCGCGTTCGAGTTCGCGCAGAGCGCGGGCAACGCGGTTCTCAAAATCGACGCCGAAGAAAAGACGTTCACGGAGATGAATCTCGCTCCATACTATGCAACCTATTACTGCGGGGATTCCACCATCGAATTTGCGGACTATGTCTACATCGACGGTACCCCCGTCGGGTTCTGGTATGCGGAGGACGGCGTTGTCGTATTCGCAATTTACAGCGATGACGACGGCACCTATCATACCGTTACCTTCAACGCGGGGGAGAGTTTCGTATACGAAGGAAATACCTACACGCCCACCCCGACCGCTACGGACCCGGGCGCGGAGGCGCTTCTTCCCGAGAAATTCGAAGGATAATGCTCTTTGATTCATAACGTTCTTTGAAAACGCTTCCCGAACTGCGGTTCGGGAAGCGTTTTTGGGTAGGGGGCAAGAAAACGTACATTCCATGCGGTCGGGCTGTAGGTTTGTCAAACATATGAGACGGGGGTGGAAGAAAAAAATCAGTGCAGGACGCCATCATGGAGATAGTCTGAG
>CANRGR010000088.1 GCA_947630245.1 uncultured Clostridia bacterium
TGCGCTCAACATGACGTTTTTTGGAACGTCTCCGCTGTCATACCGAGCGGAGCGCGAAGCGCGGAGCGAGTGTATCCCCTCATACGAAGTCCGCTTTGAATGAGGGGATTCTCTCCCCCCTTTGGGGGTCGGAATGACAGAGGGTTCCCTCTTGCTGCCCCTTGTAGGGGAAGTGGCGAACGGAGTGAGCCGAAAGGGTTTCAACCCCTCAGTCTCGGCTACGCCTCGACAGCTCCCCTACACCCCCGCAAAAACACTGCGTCTTTTTGCGGGGGTGTAGGGGCGCCAAGAACTCCGCCCGCAAGGCAGTGAGGGGAGAGCTTGGTGCCGCAGTCTTAAAAATCAAGGCGATGTTTCGACTGCGCTCAACATGACAAATTCGACTTCGCTCGACATGACGTATTTGAATGCCCTCGACATGACGTACTTTGAAATGGCGCGCCGACCCTCGCATACGCGGGGATAATTTTTTGATCGTCTTATGCCATGCGGGAGAGAATGACCATGCGCCACCCGTCGTACCAGAGCACAATCTCGGAGAGAGGATCGTCGTCGGAATTGGCGGAAATGGAATATTCCATGCCGTCGATTTTGAAGGTGATCTCCTGCGCAGATTCGTTGAAGGAAACTTCCGAAACCGTTTTCTCCTCGCCGTCAACCGTGACGGCGATTCCGCTTTCGGAAATGACAACGACGTATTTTCCGTTCTCGTCCTCTCCCTCGTACGTTCCGTAGAAGGATTCCATTCCCTTTTTTGCGGGAGGGGTCGGCTGTTCTCCGCCCGTGCCGTCGCGCGTGAGCGTCACGGTCACGAAGGGACCGCTCCCGAATTCGCTCGAAAGGTTGATTTCGTCGATCGTATCCCCCGCGCTGTAATTCGAGATCGTAAAGTTCCGCCCGCCGAGCGTGAGAGAGATCTCCTCATAGTCGGGGTCGTATGCGACGAACGCCGCGGGGACGGGCGTTCCGTCAACCGTGACGGCGATCCCGGTTTCGGAGATCACCACGACGTATTCGGTCACCGTGTCCGACGAAAAATCGTGATACTGTCCGCGGAATGTGCCGTAGAAGGCGGCGGGAATGCCGCTTTCTGGCGCGGGCTCCTCGCCTTCGAACTGCACGGGCAGCTCAGTCTCGTTCCAATCGCGGTAGGAAAAGACAAATTCCGTCTCCATGCCGAACATATTCGTCAGAATCGACACCGTCTTGATCGTCTCCCGTTCCACGGTGATCGTCACGCTCTTTGCATAGAGCATGGTGAGGAAGTCGTTGCCGTCGTAGAGGAAATCGGCGACGAGGGGGATGAGCGCGGTGTCCGCTTCATACATCTCATAGACGCCGTTTCCCGCCGCACGGAAGAGCGAAGGGGAGAAGGCGGCGAAATCCGCGCGGAGGGGAGTGATGTCGGAAATGGTATGATAATCCGGATTGCCCTCCTCGTCGTAGTCCTCGAATTGGAGCGGATCGCCGAGCACCGTCTTGCCGTCTTCGAGATAGAACTCATACACGACGCCGTCTTTCACAATGTAGCCGAGCTCGTAGCCCGTCTCGGCGTTATACACGGCATTTTCCGTCACGAACACGGTATAGGAGGCGTCCTCCGTCACGTCGATCGTATAGCTTTCGGCTTCGGCGGCGGAAGCAAGCGCACGTTCGAGCGCGACATGTTCCTCCGTGAGCGGATAGGGAGCCGTGCGGGAGGAGAGATCGTCGCCCTCCGCAACGTCGAAGGAATAGGAGGCGGTATAGTGATAATCGAGCGTGATGCCCTGTCCGATCTGCTCCTGCGTCTCGATCTGCACCGAGGAGACGAGATTGTCCATGACATATGCCTTGAACGAGGCGATCTTTTCGTTCTTGCCCGTGAACGCGCGGGCGGCGAGGGACGCCTTTTCGGGGTCGTGAATGACATAGAGATTTCCGCCCGCAGAGGAGAAATCGTCCGCGGTGACGAGAACGCCGAAGGGATTGCGGTAGTCGTCCACGGTTCCCGTGACTTCTTCGAAGTCAAGTTCTCCCCTCAGGTTGCGCACGGCGCGAAGGGGCGTATCCCGCAGGACGATGACATCGTCGGCGAGCACGAGCTTGGAGCCCTCGTCCCGCACATAGAAATGGACGGCGTCTGTGCCGTATGCGGTTCTGAGCGCATGATGGTCGATAGTGGGATAGTCCTCATAGTCCTTCCCGTCCTCGGAGCCGATGTAGCGGCGGTTCTCCTCGGATTCCCCCGTGAACGCGACGTTGCCCGTGAGCGAATCGAAGAAATTCTGCGGCATGGGCACCGTGCCGAATTCGAGCGAAATTACGGTATCTCCCGTCACGCGGAAGGTGTACTTTCTTGCCGAGAGCTCCTTGACTTCGTCGTTTACGACAAGACGGGTCACCTGATAGCCGAGATTCGGTGTGACGGTGAGGGTGACTTCCTCTCCCTCCCGATAGGATTCCTTCTCGGGCGAGAGGGTGGCGGAGCCGTAGCGTGTGGGACAGGAGACGGTCACCGTGTACGTCTTTGCGGGCGGCGCGGGCTCGGTTTTGTCGAACACAACCGCGATGCGGGCGTCCTCCGTGACGGAGAACGAGTATTTTCCGTCCGTGAGCTCCACGGCGTTTCCGTTGAGCGTGACGGAGGCGGTCTCGTACCCGTCCGCGGGAACGACGGACAGAGTGACGTTTTCGCCCTCCCCGTAGGTCGCGCCCTGCGCGGGCGCCGTGACAGTCACGCTGCCCCGCGTGCTGTCGTATTCGAGCGTGATGCCATATTTTGTCGTGCCGCAGGCGGCAAAGACGGAGAGGGTGAGGCAAAGCATGCTCAAAAACAGAATGAGTTTCTTTTTCATGACAATTCTCCTTTCTATTCGATAAGGACATTATACCATAGCGCGGGGGGGGGCGGTCAACTGAAAGAAGGACGGAGAAGAATGGAAAAATCCGCGTAGAGGAAATTTTAATCAAACAATAACGGAAATTTCACATCTTTATTGATTTTATGTCGAAAAAAGTGTTATAATATAGAGGAAACCGAGAGGAAGGAAGAAGGCTATGGGAAAGAGAGGAAAAATCGTTGCCGCGGCGGTCCTTGCGGGCGTGCTTGCGCTGGGGCTCGGCGGCTGCGGAGCGGAATGGTCGGGAACGGATGTCTATGAAGTTGCGACGGAGCTCGGCTACGACGGCAGCGCGGGGCAGTGGCTTGCGCAGACCGAGGGCGTGAGCACCGAGGCGCGGCGGATGTACGAGGAGGCGCGCGCGGACGGCTATACGGGCGGATATGTCGATTTTCTCGGAGAGATCGGCTACGGCGTGCGCGAGCGCGAGACGGCGGTGAACCGTGCGCTGCGTTCGGCGGTGGACGTCGTGAGCACGTTCGACTATGCCCCGGGATATGCGACAACGAGCGCGAAGAGTTTCCGCTCTCTCGGGTCGGGCGTGATCTATCGGCTCGACAAGGCGGCGGGCGACGCGTACATTGTCACGAATTATCACGTCGTCTATAATTTGAAGAGCAAAGGGAACGAGACGCGCAGTCACATCAGCGACAATATCGCGATCATGCTCTACGGCTCGGAGAGCGCGCAGATCTCCGCGTCCTATGTGGGCGGCACGGCGGATTACGACATTGCGGTCCTGCGTGTGGAACATTGCGAGGCGATCCAAAAGAGCGATTCCGTCGCGGCGGTCACGGCGGCGGACTCGGACGCGGCGACGGTCGGCGAACGGGTCTATGCGGTGGGCAATGCGGACGGGAACGGCCTCTCCGCAACGGAGGGCGTCGTCTCGGTCGCCTGCGAATATCTCACGCTTCAAAACGCGCTGGGAAAGGCCGTCACGATCCCCGAGATCAGGACGGACGCCGCGCTCAACCACGGCAATTCGGGCGGCGGGCTCTTCAACGCGGAGGGCGAACTGCTCGGAATCGTCAATGCGCGCTCCGAAAAGAGCGGCGTCGTGGGCGTCGGCTATGCGATTCCCTCCAACTTCGCGCTCTCGATCGCGCAGAATATCATCGACAACGAGGGCAGCGGCGGCGCATACCGCGCAATGCTCGGGGTCACGGTGAAGAGATCGGACAGCCGTGCGGTTTACGACGAAAATTCGGGCAAGACGTACGTCATGGAGACGATCACGGTCTCGGACGTCACGTTCGGCTCGCTCGCCTATGGGAAGATCGAGACGGGAGACATTCTCTATTCCGTCACCCTGCCCGACGAACGGGAGAAGATCATCACGGGCAAGGCGATCCTCGAAAATCTGCTCTTCAATGTGCGGAAGGGGGACGAGATCACGGTGAAGATATTCCGCGGCGACGCCCTTTCTTCCGTCTCGTTTTCGTTCTCCTCGGACGGCGATTTCAAGCTCTTCGCCTGACAGGCTCTTTGTTAAGGCTTTTGTTAAGGTTCTTCGTTACGGCTTTTGTTAAGGCTCCGCTGTTCCTGCGGAGCTTTTTCAATTTCATTCACGAAATTCTTTGCATCTTCACGGAAATTCTTTGCTCGCTTGCGGCTTGCCGCAAGCGGCGCGCCGCCGCGCTTCGTAAAGAATTTCCGTGAGGGGTTAAGCGGATTGATTTCATGAAACCCGTTCGCCCGCCCACAATCTGCCTTGTGCAGACAACAAGCCGCAGGTATGCGGCAAATTGTGTGCGCTGACGCAGGGAAACCCTGCTCTGCGCAGAGAGGTTCACAAAATTCTTTACTCGCGGGAAGTTTGGGGAAGGGCTTGCTGCCCCTTTTAGGGGAAGTGGCGAACGTAGTGAGCCGAAAGGGTTTTCAAAAACCCCTCAGTCTCGGCTACGCCTCGACAGCTCCCCTATACCACCCCGCAAAAATACTACGTCTTTTTGCGGGGAC
>CANRGR010000089.1 GCA_947630245.1 uncultured Clostridia bacterium
GCTAAAGGCCCTCGGAACTGCCGCAAATCTGCAACGCTTGTTTATCATAGTATAAACGGAGACAAAAGTCAAGTATTTTTCCGCGGATTTTTTGATTTTTGAAAACTTTTTTTTCGACGTATTCTCCTCTGTTTCGTCGATCTCCCGCACGGTACGCGCCTTTGCATCTGTTATAATCGCAATCGGTTTCAGCCGTGGAGGCGTTGCGATGAAGATTCAGAGCTGTTCCAAAGGGAACGATCTTTATATTTTTCTCTCGGGCGAGTTGGATGAATGCTCCGTCGCGGGGATCCGTTCGGAGACCGACCGCGTCATTGACGGACATGCGGGGCTCTCGCGCGCGATCTTCAACCTTGCGGGCGTCAGGTTTCTCGATTCGACCGCGATCGGCTATCTCATCGGTCGCTATAATAAGCTTAAAAAATACGGTATGGAAATGTATCTCGAAAATCCGGACCGCAGTGCGGACAAAATCCTCGCACTCAGCGGCGTGTATACGTTGATCCCCAAGATTTAGGTGTGTTATGAATAAGATGCAACTCAGTTTTTTATCCCGTTCCGAAAACGAAATTTTTGCGCGCAACGTGGTGGCCGCGTTTGCGCTGCCGCTCAATCCGACGCTCTCCGAGCTCTCCGACGTCAAGACCGCCGTATCCGAAGCGGTCACAAATGCCGTCGTCCACGGCTACGGAAACGATGAGGGCTGGATTACGGTGACGTGCGAAACGGAGGGGACGCTTCTACATATCACAGTCTCCGACAGCGGAAAGGGGATCGAGGACATCGAGCAGGCGCTCACCCCGTTTTTTACGACGCTGCCGGGAGAGGAGCGTTCGGGGATGGGATTCACAATCATGCAGACCTTCATGACGTCTCTTTCCGTCCGGTCGGAGAAGGGGAAGGGAACTTCCGTCACGATGACCAAACAATTCGGCGCAAAGGCGGAAGCAGATGCTCGATGAACAGGAGACCCTTCGCTGTCTGAGGGCGGCAAAGGCGGGGGACGATTCCGCGAAAGAGTATTTGCTCACGCAAAATTCCTCCCTGCTCAAAAGCATTCTGAAACGGTATCTCGGCAAGGGCGTCGAATACGACGACCTCTATGAACTTGCCTGTATGGGGTTTCTGAAAGCGATCGCGGGTTTCGACGAGAGCTTCGGCGTACGGTTTTCGACCTATGCCGTGCCGATGATCGCGGGGGAGATCAAGCGCTTTCTGCGCGACGACGGGAGCATCAAGGTCTCCCGCGCGATGAAGCGCTCGGCGCGGGAGATCAACCGGTATATCGAGCAATATACGGCGGAACACGGGACGCAGCCGTCGGTGAGCGAACTTGCCGCCGCGTTTTCGATGGAGGAGGGGGATGTCGTCATCACGCTCGGGTCGGCGCGGATGCCGCTCTCCATCTATGAGGAGACGGATTACAAGGACGAGAAATCGGGTACGCTCGCGGACCGCCTTCCCGCAAAGGACGGGCAGGACGAGATGATCGACCGCATGCTTCTCAAATCCGCCATCGAGAAACTGCCGGAGCGGGAGAAGAAGATCGTCTTTCTCCGGTATTTCCGTGACATGACGCAGTCGGAAGTCGCCCGCAGGATCGGCGTCTCGCAGGTGCAGATCTCGCGGATCGAGAGCCGCATTATGGAGCGGTTCCGCAAGGAGCTTGCCGAATAAGATGATATTGAATACGGGGAGCGTTCCCGTATTTTTTTTCGTGAATTTTGCGTGAAAATGCAAAATGTCCCGTCGATTTGTTGACAATTTTTTCTCGGAGTGATAAGATAATATGGTTTATGAATTGTGCGTAAATTTCCCGAGGAAGTTTGCGCGGTTTTTTTCGGTATTTTCCGATTCGGAAAGGAGGCGATGAATTGATCAGAACGCTTGCAAAAAGCATCCGTGAGTACAAACTTTCGACCGTTCTCTCCCCGGTCATCGTGACGGGGGAAGTCGTGCTCGAATGTCTCATTCCGTGGGTAATCACCAAGCTCGGTGACGCAATCCAGCTCGGGGTGGGGCTTTGGGAAAACGGCGCCGTGACCTTCGATACGCTCGGCATCGGGCAATATGCGCTCATTCTCGTCGCGATGTCGCTCGCGTCCCTCGCCTGCGGCGCGTTGGCGGGGTATTTCTGCGCAAAGGCGTCTTGCGGATTTGCGAAGAATCTCAGAAAAGATCTGTATTATAAAGTACAGGAATTTTCCTTCGAAAACATTGATAAATTCTCCACGCCGTCCCTCGTCACCCGTATGACGACGGACGTGAACAACGTGCAGTTCGCGTTTATGACCATCATCCACACCGCGATCCGGAGTCCGCTCATGATGGCGTTCTCCGTCGTGATGGCGTTTGTCATCGGCGGGAATCTCGCGTGGATCTTCCTCGCCGTCATTCCGCCGCTCGCTTTGATTCTCTTCTTCATCATGTGGAAAACGATGCCGCTCTTCCACAGCGTATTCAAAAAGTACGATAATCTCAACGAGAGCATTCAGGAGAACGTCAAGGGAATCCGTGTAGTCAAGTCGTATGTGCGGGAGGACTACGAAAAGAAGAAATTCGACCGCGCCGCGACCGACGTCCAGCGCGATTTCACCAAAGCGGAACGCATTCTCGCCTGGAACAACCCCGTCATGCAGCTCTTCTTCTACGGCGTGCTCTCGACGACCCTCTTCGTCGGCGCATACGTCAGTTTCCAGAACGGTCCCGAATACGTCTGGACGATCTCCCAGCTCGTCGTCTACGGCATGCAGATTCTGATGTCGCTCATGATGTTCTCGATGGTCTTTGCGATGATCGCAATGTCGATCGAGAGCGCGCGGCGAATCTGCGAGATTCTCAGAGAGGAATCCACGTTGAAAAGTCCCGAAAACGCAATCCATGAAGTCAAGGACGGCTCCATCGACTTTTGCGACGTCTCCTTCAAATATTCCTCGACCGCCGAAAAGAACGTGCTCGAAGATATTGATCTTCACATTCATTCCGGCGAGACGATCGGCATCATCGGCGGCACGGGTTCGAGCAAGACGTCGCTCGTCAATCTCATCTCCCGCCTCTATGACGTGACGGAGGGGAGCGTGAAGGTCGGCGGACGGGACGTGAGGGAATACGATCTCGAAGCGCTCCGCAATCAGGTCGCCGTGGTTCTGCAAAAGAACGAACTGTTCTCGGGCTCCATCAAGGACAATCTGCGCTGGGGAAATCCGGACGCGACGGACGAGGAAATGATCGAGGCGTGCAAGCTCGCGCAGGCGGACGAATTTGTCCGCTCCTTTCCCGATGGGTACGACACCCACATCGAGCAGGGCGGCACGAACGTCTCGGGCGGACAGAAGCAGAGGCTGTGTATCGCGCGCGCCCTTCTGAAAAAGCCGAAGATTCTCATTCTCGACGACTCGACGTCCGCCGTCGATACGCACACGGACGCGCTCATCCGCAAGGCGTTCCGCGAATACATTCCCTCCACGACGAAGATCATCATCGCACAGCGCACGTCCTCGGTGGAGGACGCCGACCGGATCATCATCATGGAGGGCGGGCATATCGACGCGGTCGGAACGCATGAGGAGCTTCTCGACAGCAACGAGATCTACACCGAAGTCTACCGCACGCAGAACAAGGGCGGCAAGGCGATCTCCTCGCTCGACGAAATGAATGAAGGAGGGGACGAACATGCCGAATAACCGCAAAAAGATGGCGCGGCCTTCCGCGCCGAAGGGAACGTTCAAGCGCATTCTGAAATCGCTGTTCCATTTCTATCCGAAGATGACGACAATCGCGCTCGTCTGTATCGTGTTCAACGCGATCATCTCCTCGCTTCCCACCATCTTCATGCAACAGATCTATACCGTGATCGGCGACGCGCTCGACATCAATTCCGCGGCGCATCCCGGGGTCATGCTCGGCTGGCAGGACGTCGGCGGGCAGATCATCCGCACCATGCTTCTTCTGATCTCTCTGTATGTCGTCTCGCTGATCTCCGGCGCGATCGACAAACAGCTCATGGCGATCATCTCGCAGGGATATCTCAAAAAGATGAGGGAACAGATGTTCAACGGCATGCAGGATCTGCCCATCAAATATTTCGACACGCACAGCCACGGCGACATCATGAGTTATTACACCAACGATATCGACACGCTGCGCCAGCTCATCTCGCAGTCTCTGCCGCAGCTTCTGACGTCGGGAATCATGGTTCTCACGCTGTTCTTCATCATGATCTATTACAGCATCTGGCTCACGCTCGTCGTGCTCGGCTGCGGCGTGCTCATTCTCTTCGTCACGAAGATCGTCGGAGGCGGCGCGGGCAAGTACTTCCTTGCCTCCCAGCGCGCGGTTGCCCGCACGGAGGGCTTTGTCGAGGAGATGATGAACGGACAGAAGGTCGTCAAGGTCTTCTGCCACGAACAGGAGGCGAAGGCAGACTTCGACAAGGTCAACGACTACCTCTGCGACCAGAGCAACCGCGCAAACCGCTACGCGAACATGCTCATGCCGATTTTGGGCAACATCGGGCACATTCTCTATGTCATCATCGCGGTCGTCGGCACCGTGTTCGTGCTCAAGGGCATACACAACATGAGCTTTGAGGTGCTTCTCAAGAGAGCGACCGACCCCGACATCGTCATCTTCGGCATTGCGAATATTCTCTCCTTCCTGCAGATGACCCGGCAGTTCTCCAACAACATCAACCAGGTCTCCAACCAGGTGAATCCCGTCATTATGGCGCT
>CANRGR010000090.1 GCA_947630245.1 uncultured Clostridia bacterium
GCGACGCAGTTCGTGTTTGCGGCGGACAGCGGCTACACCGTCTATCTCATTCTGACGGTCTGTTTCGGCGCGGCATGTGTGCTCGGCGCCGCCGCGCTCCTCATCTTTTTCAAACTGCGGCGGAAGATGAGCCTGCGGCGGGGGGAATAAACGGCGGAAGCGCTACATATTTTGTAGCATGGAACCGTACAAGCTCAAAAAAGAGGAACTCTTTTCGGCGCTCGGAACGAGCGAGGGGGGACTTCCTCAGCCCGAGGCGGAAGCGCGGCTGAACATATTCGGAGAAAACAAGCTCAAAGAGGGCAAGAAGCGTTCACTTCCCGCCCTCTTTTTCGCGCAGTTCAAAGATCTCATGACGATCATTCTCATCTGCGCGGCGGCGCTCTCCGGCGTGATCGCCTACATCACGCGGGACGTCAGCGAGATCGCCGATACGGGCATTCTGCTCTTTATCATTCTGCTCAATGCGGTCGTGGGATTCTTGCAGCAGTACCGCGCGGATTCCGCGATCGAAAAGCTCAAAAAGCTCTCCACGGACACGGCAAAGACCGTGCGCGGCGGGAAAGTCGTCCTTCTCCCGGCGGAAAAACTTGTGCCCGGGGACGTGGTGGAACTCGAAGAGGGGGACCGCATCCCCGCCGACTGCCGCATTCTCTCCGCCGAAAATTTCCGCTGCGACGAATCGGCGCTGACGGGGGAGAGCAAGCCCGTCAGAAAGCGGGACTGCGTGGTCGGAGGATCGGTACTCGCGGAGCGGGAGAACATGGCGCACATGGGCACCTTTTGCGTGAACGGACGGGCGCGCTGTCTCGTTACGGCGACGGGTATGCAGACGGAGATGGGCGCGATCGCCCGCCTTCTGCACGAGTCCGAGCCCGCGCCCTCTCCCCTCGACCGCACCGTCTCGAAGCTCGGCAAGATCATTACGGCGGCGGTTCTCTTCGTTGCGGCGGTTCTGTTCCTCGGCGGACTGTTCGCCCGCCGCGTGGGATTTCTCGAAAACTTCATGACGGCGGTCGCCGTGGCGGTTGCGGCAATCCCCGAGGGCATGGGCGCGGTCGTCACGATCATTCTTGCGATGGGCGTGCGGCGGATGTCCGCCCGTCGGGCGGTCATGCGCAGGCTCTCCGCGGTGGAGACGCTCGGGAGCTGTACCTGCATCTGTTCGGACAAGACGGGCACGCTGACGATGAACCGCATGACGGTCGGCGGCGCGGTCTATTCGTTCGGCGGCGGCGAGGCGGACGTCCGCGGGCGGTTTCTGACCTGCATGCGGGTCTGCGAGACCGTCAAGGGAACCCCGGGGGCGTATCTCGGCGATCCCACCGAGATCGCGCTCACCGAATATTGCGACCGCTGCGGATGGTCGGTTTCGGCTTCGGTCATCGGCGGCACGCCCTTCTCCTCCGAGCGCAAACGCATGAGCGTCGCCGCGGAGACGGACGGGAAGAGGATGCTGTACGTCAAGGGCGGCGCGGAAGTCGTGCTCGGGCTCTGTACCAAGATCGCGGCGGGCAGGGGCGAGCGGCAAATTTCGGCGGCGGACAGGGAGAGAATTTCGGCAAAGATCGGAGAATTTTCCGCGCAGGCAATGCGCGTACTCGCCTTTGCGGAGCGTCCCGTCACGGGAAACAATCCTGCGGGCGAGGAGCGGGAACTAACGTTTTTGGGACTCGCGGCGCTCTGCGATCCGCCGAAGGAGGGCGCAAAGGAGGCGGTTGCCGCATGCCGCCGCGCGGGAATCCGCACCGTCATGATCACGGGCGACAGCGCGGAGACGGCGTTTGAGATCGCCCGACGGCTCGGGATCGCCTCGAAGAGAGAGGAAGTCATCACGGGCGAGGCGCTGGATTCGGAGGATCTCACGGCGCACGCCGCAAGGTATTCGGTCTATGCGCGCGTTTCGCCCAAGCACAAACTCGCCATCGTCAGGGCGTTGCAGGCGCGGGGCGAGATCGTCGCGATGACGGGGGACGGCGTCAACGACGCGCCATCGGTCAAGGCGGCGGACATCGGCGTCGCAATGGGGTCGGGGACGGACGTCACAAAAAACGCCGCGGACATGGTGATCACCGACGACGACTTCACGACGATGGTCGGCGCGGTGGAGGAGGGACGGAACGTCTTTTGCAACATCAAGCGGACGATCTCCTTCTTTTTGAGTACCAATCTGGCGGAAGTCCTCGCCGTGCTCATCGCCACCCTCTTTCTCTGGAAGTATGAATTTCTGACGTCGACGCAGCTCCTGTGGATCAATCTCATCACCGATTCGCTGCCCGTGCTCGCGCTGGGCATGGAGCGGACGGAGGGCGCCATGCTCCGTCCGCCCGTCTCGGTCAACGAGATCTTTTCGAGGCGCTCCGTACTCTTCATGCTCTTTTTCGGAGTGGTGCAGACGGCGATCGTCGTCGGAATCTTCGCCTGTGCGCTTCCCCGCTGGGGGAACGGCGTGGCGTCCACCTGCGCCTTTTTGACGCTCTCCCTTCTCGAACTCTTCCACGCGTTCAATGTGCGGAAGGAGGAGGACGGAATGAGCGTGAAGGAATTTTTCTCCGACCGCGCGCTGCTTTTGACCGTTCTTGCGGGACTTTTGGTCAACGTACTGCTCGTCGCCGTGCCCTTCCTCGCGGGCGCGTTTGGGCTCGTTCCGCTCTCGGCGCGGCAGTGGACGGTTGTTCTGCTCTGTTCCGCCGCGATCGTGCCCATCGGCGAGGGATATAAATTTTTTGTGAAGAGAGCCGTGCGGCGGCGGGCGCCGCGCCATAGGCGCATGCGGAAAAGTCCCGCGGTATAGCGATTTCGGCGGGCGGGGGCTCCGTGCGGGCGGAGCCCCCGCCCGCCGTCCCGAAATTTTTCACAAAATTTTCATTTCGCATATTGACATTTCCCGTTTTGTGTTCTATAATGATTGCAAGCAAAATCAATGGGGGAAATAATATGTTGTTTTTGATTCTTGGCATCGTTTCTCTGTTTGTGACGGCATTTATGCTCATCTTTTACGCATATATTGACGCACATACCGATCATGACGTTTCGTTCTTTTTGAGCGTCGGCTTGATTTCCATGTTTATGAATCTGTGCACTAATATGTCCGAGAGCGTACGCGTCCTGTCCGTCGTCTATCTGATCATCGCGGTCGCGTTCCTTGCGCTCGGCTGCGCCGTCAGTCTCGAAGGCACGAAGGAGTTCTACACCTCCATCGGTCCCTGGTTCGGAAAGACGTTCTCCGACAGCGAGACGCTCGGCTGGAAACTGCTTTCCTTCCTTCTCGCGCCCGCGGGCATCGTCCTCTTCTTCGTCTATTACAAGAGCAACCGCGAACGCGCGCGCCTCTGCGGCAGAGCGGGACTCTTCGGGCTCCTCGTCTGGGTGGTCCTCATCTGGATGATCTTCGGAATCATCTGATCATTGTATTTTCGAAACAAAACGGTTTGGCGGAAAGTCAAGCCGTTTTTTTGTCGCCGTTTCCTCTGTTTCCCGGGTTCGGAAGAGAAAGGCATGAAAGGATGAAACTTTTTGTCAAACAGGGTAGGGTTCACCGCTTGACTTTTCCCTTCGTTCGTGGTACATTGAAAGGAGAAATTCTCGGAGGCACGCATGTTCCCCGACGTCACGTTTTTACAACTTGATCTCTATGCCTGGTGCCTTGTGATCGGCGTGATCGCGGCGCTCGTGGTCGCGCGCGTCTATGCGGACAAGCGGGGCGTCGCGCCCAAGATGCTCAATCTCTGCATTCTCTCCGCAACGCTCGCGATCGTCGCGGGGTACGGGTTCGCCATTCTGTTTCAGGCGGTCTACAACGCCACGGAGAACGGCAAATTCTCGTTGGAGACGGACACCGGGAAAACCTTCTACGGCGGGCTCATCGGCGGCGCGGCGGTCTTTTTCCTGCTCTATTTTACCCTCGTGCGCAAGTTCTGCCCGCAGGACGTCAAAAAGGAATTCAATAACGCGCTCGGGATCGGCGCATGCTCCGTCGCGATCGCCCATGCGATCGGGCGGATGGGTTGCTTTTTCAACGGCTGCTGTTACGGGAAGGAGACCGATTCGTGGATCGGCATCTACTTCGAGAGCATTCACCGCACCGTCATTCCCACCCAACTCATCGAGGCGATCTTCCTCTTTCTGCTCTTTGCGCTCCTCAGTTTCCTTCTCTTCCGCACAAAGATCAATCCCATGTACGTCTATCTGGTGCTCTATGGCGTCTTTCGCTTTGTCATCGAATTTTGGCGGGACGACGAACGCGGCGCGTCCTTCATTCCCGCGCTCAGCCCGTCGCAGGTTGTGTCGCTCGTCTGTGTTCTGCTCGGCGGGGCGCTGCTCGTCTATGACTTTGTCCGAAGCCGAAGGCAAAAGCAAGCGGAATCGTAACAAATGACTGCGATATCATCGGCGCGCCGCGGCAAAAGCCGCGGCGCGCCGTTTCAAAAGAAAGGGATGATGGAACAACGTTCCTGTCAGAGCCGATCCGTATTCAGGG
>CANRGR010000091.1 GCA_947630245.1 uncultured Clostridia bacterium
CTCATCGAGGAGATCAAAGAACAGCTCAACCGCATGGAAGATCTCTTGCAGGAGCAGAACCAACTTTTGAAAGAGGATGTCAAAAAGAGCTATGAGGACAGCCTCAGCCCGTTTGATACGAACGTGATCAAGATCGAGCAGGCATGCGGGAGCGGCAGCCAAAACGGAACGCCTCGATACGGCTTGGACGGCTATCTCGAAGAGGCGATCGGTAAGGTGAGCCGCCCGTCGGGAAACAGCGACGCCGAATGGGAGCAGTATTCCAAGGCGCTCGTTTCCTATATGAAGCAGTATACCGAGTACACCGATACCATCACCGCGCTTCGGAACACCTTCGATTCCGTCGCGGCGGAGCTCTCAAAGACGAACAACGAAAACCCGCTGTACCTGTTCGACGTTCTCTGCACCAAGACCTATAATTTTGATACAACGAGCGTTGGAGTGCGCAGAAACTACCGTGGGCGGGTCGAATATGTGCTCGAACGGGCACTTTCCCATCTTCTCCTCTACTATGTCTATGGGGATGGAATGGTGAATGAGAATGCGAGAAACCGCTATACGGTCATGTATCAGAATGTCATGAAACAGATTGAAGGACGTCCCGTGACCGACCCCGCGGAAAAGGCGAAGAGTTCGTCGTCTTGGATGGATGACGCCGTCGCATATTCCTATGTGTTGCACCGCGATATTTGCCTCAATCACCGTTGGCGGATCGGCAGGACGGAAAACGCGTCGGCACACGGTGTGAAGGAGATCGAAGAGGGGACTTGCAGTATCGAGGATATGCTCGACCACGGCATCTACGGCTGTTGGTCGTTCAGCGCGGTCGGACCTCAGGGCTATGGGAGAGCCATCAACGACTGGACGAACGCCGACTTCGACTTCACCCCGGCCCAGCAGACCGAATTCGTGGAACGGATGCAGGGCAGGACGCTTCGCCAGGAACTCGAACTGAGCGAATTCCCCGTCGAAGAATGGGAAAAGTCCGACGTCGGACTCATCTTTTGGATCGACAGGGTGTGGGAAGGCTGGAATTGGAGCGGGATCCGCCATTGGGTCAACTATTATGCGGATATGATGCTCTGGGACGAGACGGCAATCGCGCGCAGAAGAGTCACCTATGAAGCGGACAACTGCAAGATCGAACAGTATGCGTTCGGATTCATCGCACAGATTGAACGGTAAGGTCGTCATGATGCGGAAAATCTTCTCAATCGTCACGGCGATCGTTTTGCTCGTCCTTTGCGCCGGCGGGTTGCAGGGTTGCAAGCCGCATGGGGAACCTCTCGGGAAGGGGAGAGCCGCCGTGTATCTCTATCTGTGCGGCAGCAGTTTGGAGACGAAATCGGGCGCGGCGACCCAAAATCTCTCCGAGATCCTGAGCGCAAAGTTGCCCGAAAATACCGATGTCGTCATCGAAACGGGCGGCGCCAAGAAATGGCGCGGGCACGGGATCGCGGCGGACGCGCTCACAAGATATGCGGTGCAGGACGGAACGCTCAAAGTATTGCAACATCTGCCCAATGCCTCAATGGGTTCGGGGGAGACATTTTCGGAGTTTATCGGATTTTGTCTTGAAAATTATCCCGCCGAAAAGACGGCGCTCATCTTTTGGGATCACGGCGGCGGGAGTACGGGAGAGATCTGTTTCGATGAGAACTTCGGCATGTCCTCCCTCAATTTGGAAGAGATCGGAAGCGCGTTGAAAGCGCGAAACGCCCGTTTTGACTTGATGGGGTTCGACGCATGCCTCATGGCGACGGCGGAGACGGCGGCGCTTGCCGCAAACTATGCCGATTATCTGCTTGCGTCGGAAGAGATCGAGCCTGCGGGCGGATGGGATTACACCGCCTTTCTGGAAGCGTTTTCGGCCCAAAAGGGGACGGAAGAAATCGGGAAAACCGTCTGCGATTCGTATATGGCGAAGTGCGTCCGCGCGGGCAAGGGGAGCGGTGTGACGCTCTCGCTGTTCGATTTGAGCAATTACGCGGAATTTGCCGCCGCCTTCGACGCCTTTTCGGCGGGACTTCTTTCGGCAGTCGACGGCGATGGGATGGAAAATTTTCATATTGTCAATGCCACGCAACAGACTTCGAAGTTCGGCGCAAACGGCTATGAAGAGGGCAACAGCAATCTCATCGACCTCTACGGATTCGCAAAAGCCCTTGCGGGTTTCGACGAACGGGCGGAAGAACTGCTCCTCGGCATTGAAAAACTTGTCTCCTACAACGTAAACGGAACAGGGCGAAGCGGTTGCGGCGGGGTATCCCTATACTTTCCCTTGAAATATGACAAAGCCGAGCTGGAACGATATCTTGCATTTTGTTTGAGCGAAAATTATAAAAAGTATTTCGAAAAGATCTATTCGGACATCCCCGAAGAGACGATCGCTTTTTCCGACCGCGGCAGCGCGGAAGGGGGCGTTTTTCAGATCTCGCTGACGGAAGAGAGCCGGAAATATATCAAATCGGTGGAATTTACCCTGTTGCAGCCGGAAGGGGAAGGAAATGAGAGAACGACGAAATGTATGGGGGTGGACAACGACGCCGAAGCGGATTGGGAGACGCTGATCTTTTGGAGCAATTTTCGCGGCACCTGGCCTTCGCTCGGAAACGCCTATCTTTACTACAATGTCTTGGAGGATAGCGAGCATCATATCATCTTTTCCGCGCCCGTGCTCGTCAACGGTGAGCGGAGCAATTTGCGCTTCATGTTCGTGTGGGATGAAGGAGCATTCAACGGCGGGAGGTATGAGATCATCGGACTTTGGGACGGGTTGGATCAAAACGATCTTGCGGAGAAGGAGATCCGTCCGCTGAAAGAGGGGGATCGGATCACCGTATTGACGCGCGCGTCTGAGACGGCGCAGGCAGACGGAGAATTTGAGCTGATAGAAGGGGAGACGGTGACGATCGGCGCGGACGGGGGAGAGATCAAGGAACTTCCCTTGTCGGGAAGCGAGTTTGAATACATGTTCCTCGTGACGGATATTTTCGGAAATCGGTTTTATTCAAACAAGGCGGTGCTGCGGATGAAATACAGCTTTGAGGAGCTATTCGATCACCCCCTGCCCGACGGAGTGTCCGCCGCCGACGTCCTTGAAATTTTGCCTTAATGGTTGTAAAACCGTGGGCTTGCTGTCCCCTGTAAAGGACGCCCCGCCCGCAGTTCTTTTTTCTAAGGACGGAAAGTGGCAACGCGAGGGGGAAGGGCTATCAAAAAGAATAAGCGGCGCGCCGAAGTCTCTTCGGCGCGCCGCTTATGATTTCCGTGATTTTTGTTATTTCGTATTGATGTTCTTTTGTTTTTCGTCCTCGAACGGGGTGTTGTAGAGCTCGTCCTTGTTGAGCTTGAACACGGGCGCGCCGTCGGGATCGAACGTCACTTTGAGCACATGCGCGTGGCGGTTGTGATCGTTGAGCGGATCGCCGTTGATCTTCTCGTAATCGCGGAAGTGCAGCAACGTCAGCAGTTCGTCCTCGTCGCCGCGGACAAAGCAGTTGTGCCCCGGACCGTACACTTTGAGTTCCTCGTTCGTTTCGAGCACGGGATAGCGTTTTTTGCGCCACGAGAGGGGATCCAGAAGGTCGGAGTCCTCGTCCGCGCTGATCATGCCCATGCAGTAGCATGAACCGGTGGCGGAGGCGGAGAACGTACAGTAGATTCTGCCCTCGTGTTTGAGAATGGCGGGACCTTCGTTGACCCAAAACCCTCCGTCGCGCTCCCAATCGTAGTCGGGCGTCGTCAGAAGAACCTGCACGGTCTTTAATTGCGTGGGCGTTTCGAGTTCGGCGATGTAGAGATTGGAGATTCCGTTCGTCGAGCCGACCTTCTGCGCCCAGATCACATACCATTTCCCGCGATGCTTGAACACGGTGGTGTCGAGCGAAAAGTCTGTGAACGAGTAGGGATCCCCCTCGGCGGCGCGCATCATGCCGCCCTCTTCCCATTCGTCCGTCATGGGATCCTCGCCCTTGCAGATGAGCGTGAAGGGTCTGATCTTCCAGATGTCGGGCAGTTCGCCCGCCGCAAAATAGATCACCCATTTCCCCATGATGTAGTGGATTTCGGGCGCCCAGATGTGGCTCGACATGATGCCCGTGTTGTGCCTGCGCCAGACGACGCGCGCGGGCGCGGCGGCAATGCCGTTCACCGTGTCCGCACAGCGGATTTCAATCCGGTCGTACTGCGGACAGGTCGCCGTGAAATAGTATTTGCCGTTGTGTTTATACAGATAAGGATCGGCACGCTGTGTTGCCAATGGAGATAAATATTCCGCCATGATCTTCCCCCCGTTTCAATGGTTTTCTCTATTCTACTATAACTCTTTTGCAAAGTCAAGATACAAAAAATTTTATTTTTTCTTTCTCTGTATGATTACAATAGAAGTGAGACAAAGGGATAGAAAAAAGATAGCGGACCAAGCGCTCCATGTGATATAGTTTAA
>CANRGR010000092.1 GCA_947630245.1 uncultured Clostridia bacterium
GCGGCTGTTATTTTCGACTTGCCGCTCCTCTTCCCAAAAAATCTTTGCTACGCAAATCTTTTTCGGGAGCCCCATTTGCTTTACTCGGTTTTCTTCATCTTATCCAACTCGGAAGGGAAGAAATCGTCATATCCGTCCATAATCTTGCCGAGCGAAAGATTACGTTCGCCTGCATCGTCCAACAAGGCTTTGTAACCCGCTTCGATCAGCTCTATCTTGGTGTACCCGTACTTTTTAAGAAAAGCGTTGATGTTTTCAGCCGTTTCTCTCGGTACGCTCGTTCCCCACGAAAGGCTCTTTGCCTTACGTTCCGCCTTGTGCTTCTCTTCATAGCGCTTGTCTTTGACAGACCTCGGTTTCTTTTCCATTGCTACCTCCGTAAAATATATCAATCGTATTCATACGACGTATAAATTTTACACCACTACTTTGGAATTGTCAAGCGAAATCGAAAAAAATCTTCCCTGCATAGCCCCTCTTGGAAAGCGGGTTTCCCGCTTGTCCCCGCGTCCGCAGGAAAGCGCCTCGAAAGTGGGTTTTTCCCACTTTCCTTATCCTGCTTTCCTCGCACCCAATTTTCGGCACTCACCCGAGGACTTTTTCCTCGGGCTCATACCTTCTATGGGTACTCGTCTTTCCCGAAAATCTTTCTTTGAAATCTTTTCGGGAATTGCTGAGGTTTTTCATTTTTAGATTTTTCCTTGCTTTTTGCTTGCCGATTTGCTTATTGTTTTGCTTTCCTTTTTCACCTCCTTTTCTCTGTTTTGGCTTCCTTTTTCGCGTCCGTTTCCGCGCCTGTACGATTGCCTTTTGTAAAGTGAACTTACTGTTCGCAGTTCTTTACGATCATTGTTCATGGTCGTTTTACAAAGTCCATTGCGCTGTTCGCGCTCTTTCGGACAAAGCGCTCCCTGTTAGGTTTGCGGTCGCTTAATCGTCTGCCTTTCTTCATACCCCCCCCTCATTAGGTGGCCAAGTAGAAAGGCTAAAAATTAGCCATCCTTCAAAAATTTGAGAAAAATTTCTCCCCTTGACTTTCTCTCGACTACAATTACCCCCTCACTTGGTAGGCAAGTAAAGGAGCTAAAAGTTAGCCATTCTCCAAAAAATTTTTGCAAACTTTCACAAAAGAAAAATGCGCATACAACCGTATACGCACCTCTTGTGCTTCACAAGACCGCCCTTGTTCGTTTCCGATGGAGACGATTGAGCTTTCTCCCGCTCATCATTCCTCATTCAATATTTAATTTTGCCTCATTCTTTCATTATAGCACAACAATATTATTTATTTTTTCCGCAATTAATTTCCAACTTTAATATTTTTTCATTTATCTTAAGTTGGTAATCAATTTGTAAAGGTTCTTCTTTAATGACTCCACACGCTTCATTGAACTTGATCAATAACCACAAATACTTCGCTATAACCCTTTCCTTCTGCGCTATTTTCGATTCATCTTTTACATTGTATTGATATTTGCAATTTGAATTTATCAAGCTGATGCAATGTCCTTTTGCAGACAATAATGTATCTTTTGAATGAAAATAGTTTACATAATACAACCCATCGGCATCCTGCAATAAATAACGAGATTCTACCAGTTTTGGAATTGATTTTTGGAAGCAATCATTGTCAATTACTATTCTTGGATATTTTGCAATTTTATCTTCGAGATCAACCGCCCGAATCAACCCCTGTCCGAAAACTATTCTCTCATTTGCGTAAAATTCTCCGACCGTAATCCCACCGCGCACGATTATTTTGTGATCTGTTAGTAGTTTCAGTTGAATTTTTCGCGCTATCGTAGAAAGAAGCTTCAAGGCTTCATACTCATCGACATCTTTCTTTTCAAAATACAAAAGGAAGTTATCCGAATAAGTGCGATATTGCACTCGGACATCAGTGTTGGCATTTCGAATGATTGATTCAATGCTGCCCGTTGATAAAAGCATATTACATAAAAACTGCTTATGCTCTTCAGGATTTTCAAAAGCATTCTTGTATTATAGCACGATTTGCATTTTATCTCAACCGCTTTTCTTGACAATTATCAAATGAAAAGCGGATAAATTCAGCTCGCATTCTCTTCATTACGAAAGAATACTACACACTCAGCGAAATCCCGCAGGGAAATATAATGCGGAAAAAGTGGACGGTCGGCATTGTTCCCGCCCTCAGACTTGCCATTCCGAAATCCTGATTCCCGTCGAGCAGCGGCGCGGGACGAATCTCGTCCCGCGCCGCTGCTTGATTCCGATGCAAATCTGTACGGAGTCACCGACAGTCACTCCAATGCAACCGAAAGGGGCTGCGCCCTATGCACACGTCCGTATCGTAGTGGGTGCTGTCGTTATCCGTTCCCCGATAATTCCACCTGTCCGCGATGTTTGCCACCGAAGTATCGGCGTAAATCTCGCCCTGCGTGATGTTGCGCTCATTGCGCTCACAATCAGGTTGCAGTACGATTTCCTGCGCCAACAACACGCTCATTGCACCAACGGGTTGCTCTATACGATTCCCTGCGCCATCATGGCGTCCGCGACCTTTGCAAATCCCGCGATGTTCGCGCCCGCGACATAGTTCCCTTCGCAACCGTATTCCCGCGCGGCGCCGTCCATGTTGTGATAGATGCCGGTCATAATCGCTTTCAGCTTTGCGTCCACTTCCTCAAACGACCAGAACATTCTTCCGCTCGACTGCGCCATTTCGAGCGCGCTTGTCGCGACGCCGCCCGCGTTTGCCGCCTTTGCGGGCAAGAACACGACGCCGGCGCTTTGGAAGAGTGCAATCCCGTCGAGCGTCGTGGGCATATTCGCGCCCTCGCCCACATAGCGGACGCCGTTCTTTATGAGAAGTTCCGCCGATGTTGCGTCGATCTCATTCTGCGTGGCGCAGGGGAGTGCGACGTCACAGGGAATGTTCCAGATTCCCCCGCACCCCTCGTGATACTCCGCGCCCGCGACGCGCTTTGCATATTCCTTGATCCGTCCCCGTTCGATCTCCTTGATCTGTTTGACGACATTGAGTTTGATTCCGTTTTTATCGTAGACGTATCCGTCCGAATCGTACATGGCGACGACCTTCGCGCCGAGCGCCTGCGCCTTTTCGACGGCGTAGATTGCGACGTTTCCGGATCCCGAGACGAGAACCGTCTTGCCGTCGAGCGTATCGCCGCGGCACTTCATCGCCTCCTCGACCATATAGACGAGCCCGTACCCCGTCGCCTCTTTGCGGACGAGGCTTCCGCCGTAAGAAAGTCCCCTTCCCGTCAGAACGCCGGTATGCTCGCCGCAGATGCGCTTATATTGTCCGAACAGGTACCCGATCTCCCTTCCGCCGACGCCGATGTCCCCCGCCGGAACGTCGGTATCCTGCCCGACATGGCGATAAAGTTCGGTCATAAAACTCTGACAAAAGCGCATGACTTCCGCGTCGCTCTTGCCTTTGGGGTCGAAATCGCTGCCGCCCTTGCCGCCGCCGATCGGAAGTCCCGTGAGGCTGTTTTTGAGGATCTGTTCGAGTCCCAAAAACTTGACGATGGAGAGATTGACGGACGGATGAAACCGCAGTCCGCCCTTATAGGGTCCGATCGCGCTGTTGAACTGCACACGGTAGCCCTTGTTTACCCGGACGACGCCGCGGTCGTCCACCCACGGAACGCGGAACAGGATGGCGCGCTCGGGCTCGACAAACCGTTCGAGGAGCGCGGCGTTCTCGTATTCTGGGTGTCTGTCGACGATTGGTTTCAGGCCCGAAAGAATCTCTCGCGCCGCCTGATGAAATTCGGGCTCTTGGGGATTTTTTTCGATGAGTTCCCGAAGAACTCTGTCCACATAATGCATTTTTCTGTTCTCCTTCACTTTGTTTCCCGACTCATTATAACAGAGTTCCCCAAAAAGGGGATACCGATATCAAAGAATCAAAAAGACGGATTTTTAATAGAAAGTATAAGTTCGTCTTATGACGCAAATGCGGCGCAAATTTTGGAATGTGGCACAAAACCCCTTGCATTTTTTCGGGAATTGTTGTATGATAGCGTCGTAGCAGTCCGATGGCGCCGCCGTGGGCGGGGATTTCCTGCCGCCGATCGCAACGCCCACGGATTCGCCCCCGCTTCCGTAGTTAAATGGATATAACAAGCCCCTCCTAAGGGCTAATTATGGGTTCGATTCCCGTCGGGAGTACCAAA
>CANRGR010000093.1 GCA_947630245.1 uncultured Clostridia bacterium
TGCTCATAGATAAAAAGTAAATCCGAACCATTCACTCGTTACGAGTATTTGGTTCGGATTATACTGACTTGGTGCGGTCGACAGGAATCGAACCTGCATGGTCTCCCACAAGATCCTTAGTCTTGCGCGTCTGCCAGTTCCGCCACGACCGCATATTGTACCGCTTTTCCCGCGGCAGCTTTATTACTATACTACATTCCGAAGCGAATGTCAAGTTTTAATGATACAAAAACAAATAAATTTTCCGAAATTTTTGCACTTTTTTCAGATAGCGTTCCGTTTCCGGAAAGGGGATCCGCCTCAATGCGCCGTCTTGGGTACATCCGATTTCCCTCTCCCAGCGCGCTACCGTCCCTTCGCCCGCATTATACGCCGCAATGGCGGTCTCCGTGCACGGGAATCTTTTCAGAAGATATTTCAGATACAGACACCCCAGCTCCGTGTTATATCCGCCGTCGTATAGCCGCGCCGCGTCGAACGGGATCCCGTTCAGGTCGCACACAAACTCCGCCGTGGCAGGCAAGAGCTGCATGATCCCGACCGCCCCCGCGCCGCTCTTTGCCGAAGCGGAAAAGCCGCTCTCCGCCTTCATCACGGCATAGACGAGCGCGGGCTCCACGCCGCTTGCCTCCACGACGGAGCGGTAGGGACGCCGATAAGCCGCCCAAACCGAAAAGAGCGCGATCAACATCACCGTCACTGCGCCGGTTCCGACCGCGAAAATTGTCAATATCCGCTTCCTCATCCTCCGTAGAGTATGCGCACTTCCTAAAAAAGTAGAACTCCGCGCGCCGTGCGGCGTACCGTCAGACGATCTGCGCCAAAATGCCGTTGAGCCTACGTTCCAACTCTTCGCGCGTGCCGTCGTTGACGAGCGGAATGACGCATGCGGGCATTTCCTCCCAATTCCGCTGACCTGCCATGCGGGCGAGAACGTCGCTCTCGGAAAGTCCGTCGCGCAGAGCCGTCGCTCTTATCCGCTCCTCCTTCGGGCGGAGCACCGCAATCACGGCGTCGAATCGGCTCTCATAGCCGCCTTCGAAGAGAAGGGGGACTTCCGCGAAGGAGAGGGGATACCCGTCCATGCGGGCAAACAGCCGCTCCATGATCGCGGGATGGGTGATCTTTTCCAACCGCGTCTTGGCGTGCGGATCCGAAAAGATGCGGCGCGAAAGGGCGGAGCGGTCGAGCGTGCCGCCGCGCATGCAATCGGGAAATTCCTCCGCAATCCGCGCGGAAAGGTCTCCCTCCGCAAGCAGATCATGGTAGATCGCGTCGCACGAAAAGACGGGGTAGCCTCTCTTTTGGAGCATGGCGAGCGTTTCGCTCTTTCCGCTTCCGATCCCGCCTGTCACGGCAATCTTCTTATTTCGCGTCATACCAGCTCCCTCCCGCGGACACCTCCGCCGTGAGCGGAACATCGAGCGCGACGGCGTTTTCCATCTCCTCTTCGAGAATGCGCGCCGCGCGGTCCCGTTCTTCGAGCGGAGCGTCGAGTACGAGCTCGTCGTGGACCTGCAAGACGAGTTTTGTCCGCATTTTCTCCTCCGAAAGACGGCGGGAGACGCCGAGCATGGCGAGTTTGATGATGTCCGCCGCGCTCCCTTGCAGGGGCATATTCATCGCGGCGCGCTCGCCGAACGAGCGCACATTGAAGCTCGACGACTTCAACTCCGGGATATACCGCTTTCTGCCGAGAATCGTCGTGACAAACCCGTCCCGCTTCGCGCGCTCCACATTCTCCTCCATGTATTCCTTGACATCGGGATAGGTCGCAAAATAGCGGTCGATAAACGCCTGTGCCTCCGCCGTGGAACAGCCGACGTCCTTCGCGAGCCCGAACGGGCTGATCCCGTAGATAATTCCGAAGTTGACCGCCTTCGCCCTGCGCCGCAAGAGGGGGGTGACTTCTCCGAGCGGGACGCCGAAGATCTCCGAAGCCGTGGCGGCATGAATGTCGCGTCCCTCGTTGTACGCCCGTTTGAGCGGCTCGCACCCCGAGAAGTGCGCGAGAAGCCTGAGTTCGATCTGGGAATAGTCCGCGTCGAGAAAAATATTCCCTTCCCGCGGAATGAACAGCTTTCTGAGTTCCCGTCCCGCCTCCTTCCGCACGGGGATGTTCTGCAAATTGGGATTCGCGCTCGAAAGCCGCCCCGTCGTCGTCATCGTCTGGTTGTAGGTCGTATGCACGAATCCGTTCTTCACGAGCGGACGGATGCCGTCAATGTAGGTCGATTGCAACTTCTGGATCTCGCGATAGCGCAAGATGAGGCGGGCGATCTCGTGCTCCTCTGCGAGCCGTTCGAGCACTTCGGCGCTTGTGGAATACCCGCCGCGGAGATTCTTTTTGATTCCCTTCGGACTGTATCCGAGCTTTTCAAAGAGCACTTCAGAGAGTTGGAAGGGGGAATTGAGATTGAAGGATCCCCCCGCCAATGCGTAGATCTCCCCGGAAAGGGCGTCGAGTTCGCGGTTGAACTTTTCCGAAAATTCCGGGAATCTGCTCTCGTCGACCCGCACGCCGCTCCGCTCCATATCGAGAAGCACAAAGGCGAGCGGAAGTTCGAGCTCCCGATAGAGTTTCTCTTCCGCCGTTCCCGCCGTCCGCCGCGCCGCCTCGTCATAGGCGCGACGGATCGCAACGGCGCACGCCTGTTCGGGAAGCGCGAAGTCCTGCGCAAATTCCTTTGCGGACGAGGACCGCATGTTCGAATCGCTCAAATAGCGCAGAAGCGTCGCGTCCTCGACGGGACAGGAGATTTTCACGTCGAGATCGTCCAACTTGTGGCAGAGCGTCTTGACGTCCGCAACGTACGCCGTTCTCTCCCCCGAAAACAGCCGTTCGGCGAGCGGCGCGAGATCGCGGACATAAAATCCGCTCCCGAGAAGGTTATCCTTGATCAGGAAGAGATATTCCGTCTCGCCGAGACAGACATGGAACCCGTCGTCCTCGGCGCTGAATGCAAATTCGGTTTCGCCGTCGAGTTTTTCGTAGAACGAAAGAAGATCGGTACAGATCTCGGTGGAGACGGCGGCGCGTGCGGCGGGGAAGTAGGCGCCGTCTAAAAGAGAGCGGAATTCGAGATCGGAAAACGCGCTGCGCGCCTCCTCGGGAAACGGAAGGGTGAGAAGGCAATCTTCGCGCCCGATTTCGAGCGGAACGTTTACGTCGATTGTCGCGAGCGTCCGCGAAAGATAGGCGATTTCGCGCTCCTCTTTGAGTTTGTTCCCGAGGGTGGGGGAGAGCTCGCCGATATGCTCGTAGATGCCGTCGAGCGTCCCGTAGCGGGTGAGAAGGTCGAGCGCGCTCTTGGGTCCCACGCCGCGGATTCCCGGAATGTTATCCGATTTGTCGCCCATCAACGCTTTCTCTTCGATGATCTGAGGGGGCGTTAATCCGACTTTCTCAAAGAAATTGGTAAAAGTGAGGCGGTCGAGATCGCTCACGCCACGCTTTGTAAAGCAGACCGAAACATGCTCCGAAACGAGTTGATAGGAATCGCGGTCGCCTGTATAAATCAACACGTCAAGATCGGGGAACTTGCGCGATAACGTGCCGATGAGATCGTCCGCTTCGAACCCCGCCTTTTCCACGATGCAGATCTTCATCGCGCGGAGAAGATTTTTCAGAACGGGAACCTGCACCGCAAGTTCCTCCGGCATGGGTTTGCGCGTGCCCTTATAGTCCTCGTACAGCCGATGGCGGAAGGTGGGAGCATGCACGTCGAACGCAACGGCAAAATATTCGGGTTTTTCCTCGTCGATTATTTTCAGAATGAGCTTGACGAACCCGAAAATGCCGTTGGTGGGGAGCCCGTCGCGGGTTGTAAACACGCTCATGGCATAAAACGCCCTGTTGAGCAGAGAGTTTCCGTCGATCAAAACAAACTTATCCATGTCATTATTGTAACATGCGCGCCCGATTTTTGCAAGATATTCTCCGAAATCGCTTGATTTTTCCTCGCGAATATTATATAATCATATCAGTCCCGCCGGTGTGGTGGAATTGGCAGACGCGCTGGACTCAAAATCCTGTGGTAGAAATACCGTATCGGTTCGACCCCGAT
>CANRGR010000094.1 GCA_947630245.1 uncultured Clostridia bacterium
TAATAGAATTAGCTAAAGTAAACAGGACGTCCCATTGGTTTCTTTTGGCGTAGGCAGAACCTACGTCGTTTCTTTTTATTTAGGGGAATTTTTCGATTGGGTGTTACGTTGGTTGAACCTTGCATCCAAACTCATCGTCCGCCATACGACGTGACTTTCGAGAAAAGCTCCCGCTCGGGCAGTGCCCGAGCGGGAGCTTTTTCAAACGGTCGCGGTTATGAAATTTTTTCGAAATCGTAATCCCACGACCAATATTGCTCATGCGTGGAAAGTTTTCCGTCCGAGAAGGTAATCGTGACGGTCAGTTCCAGATCGCCATCGCCGTACTGATGATAGATAAAGGTAAACGTCCCATCCTCGTTCTTGGTGATGTTCTCCTTTGTGATCGTATCGGTATACCCGGACTCGGTGATCAAGATGCTGTCCGCGTCGACCTTAATCGTCATTCCGTATGCGGCGAAGGTGTACACGCCCTGCTGTGCGGCGGTAAAGAACCCGTTCTGTTTGTCGCCGCCCGCGTTCGGCTTGGAATATGTGATCATATTCATTCCGATCGTCAAGGTCAGAGACACGCCGCCGCCGTAATAATCAATCGCGCCCGCCTTTCCGGCGATGATGATCTTATAAAACGCCATGTCCTGCGTGGGGCGCTCATCCGCCGTGAGGACGATCACCGCCTTTCCGCCGTAGGTCACGCCGGAGTCCGAGATCGCGAGATCCTCCATTCCGTCCGCCGTCCAGGTGCCCATGAGCGCCGCCATCGTCGGCTTCGCGGTGGGCGCACCGTCTTTCAGGAAGTAGATCGCCGAGCTCATGTCGTAATCGAATTCCGTCCTCTCCGCAAGATAGACGATGTAATCGGACGTCGTATCGTGGATCAGGTAATATTCCTTCTCGTTCCAGGTGAACGCATACCCCGTGCTTCCGTAGTGGAAGGCGACTTCCGCGCCGTCGATCGTGATCTTGTTCCCGGTGACGACAAGTTTTATCCCCGAGCCGTCCACGCTCGTGTACTCGCCGACGTATTCGGAAGAAATCGTGAGATTGTCGATAAAATAGGTGCTGTCAACGATAACACGGACGGTCGGATCGAACTGATCGCCGGGATACCAATAGAGGAAGTGGATCTCCCCCGCCCATGTGAGGAAGAAATAGCAGTGTTCCTTGACGTCGGCGGGATATCCGTTCTGCGTGCCGAGCTGTTCGACGTAGCCCGCGTCGATGACGGCAGCCGCATTCTCCCCGTTAAAGACGACCCTGTCGTTCTCCACGGTCAGAACGTCCGCGCTCGTCTCGGAATACCATGTGCCGTTGTAGCAATCCGAAATCGTGAGCTCGTAATCGGTGTGATAGAAGTACGCGTCCGCGCCGCCCTCCTCGGGATTGACGGGAGAGAGGCAGAGAACGACGCCGCTCACTTCATATTCGCCGTACCAGCCGAGGGTGTACTGTTTCCCGCCGAAGGTAAGGGTGTAGGTCCCCTCGGACGCATTGGCGACGGCGGCGGTTGCCGCGGTGATCGTACCGGCAGTCGACCAGATCACGCCGTTGACGGCGACCGTCACGGAGTCGAAGTTGATGGAATTTTCCCAATAGCCGAGGAACTTGGAGCCGAAAGTGAACGAAAGTCCGTCGATTGCGCCGTAGGGAACGAGCGAATACTCGCCGCCGCTTATGAGATAGATTGAGACGCTCTCGCCGCTGTCCGCAGTCGCGGGATGATAGTAGAGTTCGCCCCACTGTAAGTCTCCGAGGAACGACTCCGCAAGCAGCGTGAGATGGAGCTCGCCGCCGTCCTCCTCAGAATAGGTGAGAATCCGCAGCGTGTAGGAATTGAACGTGATGTTCCCCGGCATGAAGGAGAGCGCGCTGCCCTCGTTCCCGCTCTGGGGATCGTACCACATCGTCGCATAGAGCATGGAACTTTCCGGGATCGCAAGATCGGGAAGTTCGATCTCGCCCTCATCATTCGTCTTGCCGAACGCCAACGAGGAATAGGACGAGTCGCCGGAGAGGAAGAGGAGCACGAGCCCGTCACCCGAGAGCCGCATGGTGTAGGGCACGGCGGTTTTTCCGTCGAACAGGAGAGTGATTTCGTATCCGCCCACTCCGTCGTCATAGACGTCGTACTCCGTTCCGTAGAACGTCACCTTCGAGGACGTGACGGTCACTCCGTCCGCGCCGCTGAGCGACGTCCACGAGCCAACGAACTCGTCCGGAATCTTGGCGGGCGTTCTGCCGTCCTCCGTCTTTCGCAGGAACCAGATTTGGTCGTCATAGTCATTTTCGTTGAAAAGCGCGAAGGTATAGGACTCCTCGGTCCCATAGTACATAAGATTATAGACGGCTCCGTCCGCGATGAGATAGTAGTCATACCAGAACGCGTCCGGTTCCTGCTCGCCGTCCGTGAGGTCGATGAACACGCTCACCTTTCTGCCGCCCCAGACGATGCCGTCCGCGCCGATCGTCAACTCGCCCGCGCTGCTCGTCCAGACGCCGTAGAGCGCGCTGTCGATCTTCACTTCGGGAAGAGGATCGGGCGCAAAGATCATCAGACTGAGAACGGTCCAATCGTCCTCGTCGTACTGCACGAGGGCGAGAAGGGCGTCGGAGACCCGCGTTTCGAGCTCATATGTCTCCTCATTCCAGGTGATGATCGCCTTGAAGTATTCCCCGAATTCGTCGGAGGAGGATTCGATCTCGACGCCGATCTCCTGGCGGGTGCCGTTTTCATCGGTGAGCAAGACGGAATGTTCGCCGATCACGAAGGTATAGAAGCCCGCGGTGTCGGGACTTTCAAGCGTTTTCCACGTCCCGCGCATCATTTCGGGGAAGGTAAACTCGCCCGTGATGGGAAGCGCGTCGAAGGTGACGGAGATGACGGTGTTGTCCTCCACCGAAAAGACATAGTTGCCCTCCCCGTCCGGCTGAATCGGAGCGCCGTTCACGAGAACGGATCCGACCGCATAATGCTCGGCGGGAACGGCGGTGACGGTGACCGTCTCCCCTTTTTCATAGTAGAGACCGCCCGCCGCGGGTTCGCTGACGAGCACCGTCCCGTGCTCGGCGGCATAATCTTCGAGCTGGACGGAATAAAGAACGGTCTCCGCCGTCGGCTTGAAGGTCGCCTTGACGGTCGTGTCCGACGTGATCGAGAAGGTGTATTTCCCCTCGGTGAGGGAGACCGCCGTGCCGTTGACTGTGACGGTGTCCGTTTCAAAGGATTCCTTTGCGGAGACCGTAATCGTCACCGACTCGTTCTCGGCGTACTTCTCGCCCGAGGCGGGCTTTGTCGCCGTCACGTCGCCCTGCGTCCCGTCGAAGTCGAGAGTGAGCGTGTAGGTCTTTGCCTGAGGCGGCTCTTCTTCGTCCCCGCATGCGGCGAGCGCGCCGACGCAGAAAAGAAAGAGTACGCCGAACAGCGTAACAAGAGCTTTTCCGAATTTTTTCATGATTCTCTCCTTCCGTTTATTTTGCGCCATTCTTACATAAAAAGGAAATTATTCACATTTATCCTCAAATATCCCATTTTTATGCAAAGATTATAGTGATATTATACAAATGCGGACCCGATTTGTCAACTCTTGGGCGTCCCCTTCTCCTATAAAATCCGCCCGCGCCATTCGAGTTTCTAATACAAAATATAAGCGGAGATTAAGACGTCGCCAAAATAATTATCCCCGCGTAAAACGCGGGGTATTTCATTTTCGGGCATAGCCCTAATCGTTACAGGCGGCGCACAAGT
>CANRGR010000095.1 GCA_947630245.1 uncultured Clostridia bacterium
ATGCCGCCCGACCGCGAAAAACGCAGTCGGGCGGCGCCTTTAATAGAAACTTTCAGACCTGTTTGACCGGGAGGCAGATCTCGATCCTGCGCTGCTTCCGTTCGGGAAGATGCCAATGATAGACGACGAGTTCGGGCTCTTCCGTCAGTTCGAAGCTGCGGCTGAGCGAGGCGATCGCAGTGCGGAGGCGGACATAATCCGCGACCGGGTGGACGCTCGGCTCTGTCGAAAAGACAGCGCAAAGCCGCTGAGGCAAGGCGAACGTCTCGAAGGACACCGCGAGGCGCAGTCCGAGCACGGACGGATCGCGGAGGGCGCGCTGCGCCCATTCGTCGGCCTTATAGGCGATCGCGTAGTCGTACCCGTTCTCTTTGAAATTGAAGAGGACGGCATATTCTTCCGCCTTTCCGCCCGAAGCGCCGTAGAGAAGCCACTGTTTGCCGCGCGTTGTCCGGTAAAAGGCGTCCTCCTGGTTTGCTCGCTCGGGGCCGAAAGGCACTCCGCGGAAGTGCCGATAAAAACCCGTCAGGGTCATTGCGGGCATTTCTTTGATCTCATATCCGATGCCCTCCGGGAACGAATCCTCGCCCGCGGCGGCGCGCTCGGGGTCTGCCGGACAAAAGCGGCGGAATGCCGCGCCCCGCCTGACCTCGGAGGGAAGCACGCCGTGAAAGGCTTTGAAAGCGCGTGAGAATCCCTCGCCCGTCTCGTAGCCGTATGCGAGCGCAACTTCGAGCACCTTTTTGCCCGCCTGTAATTCCTCTGCGGCGCGGGACAGCCGACGCCTTCTGATATATTCCCCGAGCGGGATCCCATAGACAATTCCGAACAATCTCCGGAAATGACCGGGCGAACAGTAAGCCGCGCGGGCGATTTCGGATTCGTTCAGTTCATGGTCGAGGTTAGCTTCGATATATCCGAGCGCGCGGCGGAAATCGGTTTCGGTCATTTTCCCCTCCTTTTCTCCGATTTTAGCACATATCGGAAGATTTTTCTTGACTTTTTTGCGCTTTTTTCGTCCAAAACCGCGCGTAAATGTGCGAAAAATGCCGCCCGACCGCGAAAAACGCAGTCGGGCGGCGCTGAACAAACCGTCCTTATTCTTCGTCCTCATCCTCGGGAAGCTCCACATTGTGGTAGACTTCCTGCACGTCGTCGTTTTCCTCCAATTTGTCGAGCATCTTCTGGAACGTTTCGAGCTTTTCGGCGGGGAGAGTGATCTTGTTCTGCGGGATCATCGAGATCTCCGCTTGCAGGAAGGAGAGCCCCTTCCCTTCGAGATACTTTCTCACGTCGGAGAATGCGGAAGGATCCGTATAAATCTCGAATACGTCGTCGCCCGCGACCACATCGTCCGCGCCGGCGTCAATCGCATATTCCGTGACGGTGTCCTCGTCGAGTTCGGGCGTGCGCTCGATGACGATGAGACCCTTGTTGTCGAACATATAGGAGACGGAACCCGTCGTGCCGAGCGATCCGCCGTGCTTCGACATGATTGCGCGCACATCCCCCGCCGTGCGGTTGATGTTATCGGTCAGCGTGGTGACGATCACCGCCGCGCCGCCGACGCCGTACCCTTCGTAGGTGAGCTCCTTATATTCCTTGTCGCCGAGCTCGCCCGCCGCTTTCTTGATCGAACGTTCGATGTTGTCGTTGGGCATGTTTGCGGCTTTCGCCTTCGCGATAATATCCGCGAGTTTGCTGTTCGTCGAGGGGTTGGGATTCCCCTTTGCCGCGACCGCAAGCTCTCTGCCGAGTTTGGTGAAGATCTTCCCGCGCGCGGCGTCCGCCTTGCCCTTTTTCGCCTGTATGTTGTGCCATTTGCTGTGACCTGACATCTGATTCCTCCTTGTTTAACCGTTTTTTTGTGCCAAAAAATACATCATAATCCCCGCGGAGACCGCCGCGTTCAGGCTCTCCATCGGCTCTCTCATCGGAATGCCGATAAAATCATCCGCCCGTTCGCGCACCGCGTCGGAGAGTCCGTTCCCCTCGTTCCCGATGGCGATACAGAACTTCTCGGGCGGGACAAAAGAAAAGATATTTTCCCCGCCCATGTCGGCGGCGATGAGCGGCACGCCTTCAAGCGCGTCCAAAATCTCTTCCCGACCGCCTCGCATGATCCTGCAATAGAACACGCCCGACATGCTCGCCCGCACGCTCTTGGGAGAGAACGGGTCGGCGCAGTCGGAGAGATAGAGCTCTTCATATCCCGCGGCGACGGCGGTCCGTATGATCGCGCCCACATTCGCTGGATCGCTCACGCCGTCGAGGAGCAGACACCGCTTTTTCGGCGGAACGACCGCAAAATGCGGGATCTTCACTTCCGCCACGACGCCCTGAGGGGTCTTTTCGTCGGAAATCGCTCTGAATGCGTCCTCACCGAGGAGAATCGCCTCGGGGCGAAGGTCCTTGAAAAAGGATGTGCCTGCAAGCGCTTCGCGGTTTTTGGCGGCGAGCAAGGCGATCCGCACGATCTCCATGCCGCTCTCCATACATTCGCGAACCATCTTGCCGCCCTCGACGAGGAACGTCCCCCGCTCCCTTCTTCCCTTCTTTTCTTTGAGGGAAGCAAGTTCTTTGACGATGGGATTTTGTTTGGAGACAATGATCATAGAATGTGAAAAAAGCCTTTTGGATCAAAGGCTTTTTTTAACTCTTACAGTGCGGCTTTCGCCTTGTCGCAGACCGCTGCAAATGCGGCGGCGTCGGTGATTGCGAGATCGGAAAGAACCTTGCGGTTGAGATCAATGCCCGCGACTTTCAGCCCGTGCATCAATCGGGAATAGGAGAGCCCGTTGACTCTCGCTTCCGCGTTGATTCTCGCGATCCAGAGGCGGCGCATCATGCGCTTCCTCTGCTTTCTGCCCACGAACGCATAGTTCAAGGACTTCATCACCGCTTCTCTTGCGATGCGGTAATTCTTGCTCTTGCAACCGAAATAGCCCTTTGCAAGGCGGAAAATCTTTCTTCTCTTTTTAACGGCGTTTACGCCTCTCTTAATTCTCATAGTCCGCTGCCTCCGTTAATCCTTGTAGGGAATCATCTTTTTGACGGTGTTTTCCTGCGTCTTGGAGACGAGCACCACCTGACGAAGCGATCTCTTTCTCTTTCTGTTCTTGGTCTCCGCTTTGTGGTTCTTGCCGCCGTGAGGTCTGTTGACCTTCCCGGTGCCCGTCAGCCAAAAGCGCTTTTTCGAACCGCTGTGCGATTTCTGTTTCGGCATACCTTTATCCTCCAAAAATATGTTACAAATTTAATCGGATCCGTCCGCGGGACGGCTTGACGCTCCCGTGAGGCGTTCGTTTTTCCTGTCGGTTGGGTTTACTGCTTTTTGGGCGCGAGGATCATGATGATGTTGCGCCCTTCCATGTTCATCGGCTTTTCGATGACGGCGATCTCTTGGAG
>CANRGR010000096.1 GCA_947630245.1 uncultured Clostridia bacterium
AGTCTGGTTGATTGATAGTCCAATAGCAAGGAACCCCCTGAGAGGCAACTCCCAGGGGGTTCCTTGTTTTATCCTACTTTCTTGGCACTCTTGGCGCCCCTCGGGGGAGCTGTCACCGCAGGTGACTGAGGGGGTGTCTTGCTACCTTTCACGAAATTCTTTGCTCCCTCCCCCTTGCCCACCCCAAAGGGGTGGGTGGCACGCGCAAGGCGCGTGACGGAAGGGGTTTCGGTCGTAAAGAATTTCCGTGAGGAAACGTGCTACCGCGCCTTAACTCGCTCGTTCTCTCGTTCGTTTCATCAAACAACAAGCCGAAAGGATTCGGCAAATTGTGTGCGCTGCCGCAGGGGAACCCTGCTCCGCGCATGGGAATTTAAGAAAATTACGCTGTCATACCGACGACCGAGCAACGCGAGGGAGGAGCCCTCATACGAAGTCCGTATCACTGTCATACCGAGGGCGTAGCCCGAGTGTATCCCCTCATACGAAGTCCGCTTTGCACAAGGGGATTCACTCAGTCGCCTATGGCTCCTTCGGAATGACAGGAAAACAGCAGAGCGTTCTTATTACGTCACCCTGAGCCTGTCGAAGAGTCGCCGCAGTCGCTTGATTACGTCACTCTGAGCCTGTCGAAGGGTCGCCGCAGTCACTTGATTACGTCACTCTGAGCTGTCGAGGTGGAGCGAGGCATTCTGCTCAACAGCGCGGTGCGCTGTGAGCGCCTCGCGACAGGAGCGCCGGCGGGCGCGACGGGCTTTGCGGCGGTCCCTGCCGCCCAAAGCGCCGCAGTCTTAAAAATCAAGGCGATGTTTCGACTTCGCTCAACATGACGTATTTGAGAATGGCTGTCTGTTTCTCACTGTCATACCGACGACCGAGCAACGTGAGGGAGGAGTGTATCCCCTCATACGAAGTCCGCTTTGCACAAGGGGATTCACTCAGTCGCCTATGGTTCCTTCGGAATGACAGGAAAACAGCAGGGCGTCCTGATTACGTCACCCTGAACGAAGGCGTAGCCGCAGTTGAAGGGTCGCCATAGCCTTAAAAATCAAGGCGATGTTTCGACTGCGCTCAACATGACGTATTTGAAAGTGGCGCGGCGCGGGAGAATCCCGCGCCGCGCCCTCCAAAAATATCAAATTATCCTATTCGTCAAAACCGAATGTGCTCGATCTCTTCTCTAAGCGAACGGCGGTAGAAAATCGCCTTTCTGCCGATCACGGCAACGACGTCCGCACCGAGCAAATCGGCAAGATTCGCCGCAAGGTTCTCCCCGTCCTCGCCCGCGGCGGGCAGCAGGGTCACCTTGATGAGTTCGTGCGCATCGAGCGCGTCGGAGAGCCCCGCAATCAAATTCTCCGTGACGCCCTCCTTCCCGACCTGCCCGATCGGCTTCAACGTGCTCGCAAGCGAGCGCAAATTCGCGCGCTGTTTCGAAGTAAACATATTCTCCTCCTCACGGTATAAATTCAAATTCGGTCTCGCCCACGACGACGGTATCGCCCTCGCGGCAGCCCATGTCCGAAAGCGCCTTGATCACGCCGCGCAGTTTGAGAATGCGCTGAAAGTACGCCATCGAATCGGGATTGTTCATCACAACGTTGCGGCAGAGCATGTCGATGAGCCCGCCGACCAGCACATACGCGCCCGTTTCGTCGCGGAAGATCTCAAAATCGAGCCCGCCGTTGTCGTCGAGCAGGAAATCCTCGTCCGCGGGAATGCGCTCGCGCGGGGGGAGCGTCGCGAGAAGTTCGCCGCACGCCCGCACAAGCTCCCCGGTGCCGTCGCCGCGCAGGGCGGAAATCGGAAAAATGCGGTACTTTTCGCCGTATTTCTTGCGGAACCGTTCGAGATTCTCCGCCGCGCCGTAGCAGTCGCACTTGTTAGCGGCGACGAGCATGGGCAGAGCGGCGAGCTTTTCCGAATAGGCGGACAGTTCGGCGTTGATGATTTCGAAATCGTCGAGCGGATCCCGCCCTTCGATTCCCGAGACGTCCACGACGTGCACGATCATGCGCGTGCGTTCGATGTGGCGCAGAAAATCGTGCCCAAGTCCCGCGCCCGCGGACGCGCCCTCGATGAGCCCGGGAATGTCCGCCGCGACAAAACTGCTCTCGTAATACTGCACCACGCCGAGATTGGGCGAGAGGGTGGTAAAGTGATAGTCGGCGATCTTCGGTCGCGCCGCCGAAATCTTCGCAAGGAGCGAGCTCTTGCCCACATTGGGGAACCCGACGAGCCCGACGTCGGCGATGACCTTCATTTCGAGAATGAGCTCGTGGGGCTTTGTGATGACGCCCTTTTGCGCGAAATTGGGCGCATGGCGGCGCGCGGTGGTAAAGCGGACGTTCCCCTTGCCGCCCCTGCCGCCGCTGAGGAGCTTGATCTTTTCGCCGTCGTCAAAGACGTCGCAGACGATTTTGCCGCTCTCGGGATCGCGCACAAGGGTCCCGCAGGGGACTTTGATCACGACGTCCTCTCCCCGCTTGCCGGAGCAAAGGTTGGAGCCGCCGCGGCCGCCGTTTTCGGCGAAAAATTTCGACGTAAAGCGAAACGCGAGGAGATCGGCAACGTTGCGGTCGGCGAGAAGGTAGACGGAGCCGCCGTCGCCGCCGTCGCCGCCGTCGGGACCGCACGCGGGCTTGCCCTTGTATGCCTTGAAGGAATTCATGCCGTCGCCGCCGTTTCCCGCCTTGATTGTGATTTTCACTTTGTCAGTGAACGGTTTGTTGTCCATGCCGACAGTATAGCAGAATTGCGGGGAAAAATCAAGGCTTTTCGCATGTTCGCAAATTGCCGAGGAGTTGGGGGGATTGAGGATTGGACAGATTTAGTGGCGCGGCGCGGGAGAATCCCGCGCCGCGCCACTTTCAAATACGTCATGTTGAGCGAAGTCGAAACATCGCCTTGATTTTTAAGGCTATGGCGCTTTGGGCGGCTGGGACCGCCGCAAAGCCCGTCGCGCTCGCCGGCGCTCCTGTCGCGAGGCGCTCACAGCGCACCGCGCTGTTGAGCAG
>CANRGR010000097.1 GCA_947630245.1 uncultured Clostridia bacterium
CTGACGTATGCAGGCTCCCAGCTCCCGAACTTCAAGTCCCAGTGCGTCGACTTCTACGAGCACGGCGGCGTGTTCGAGGATATGGTCACTCCCGAAGATCCCGCATGGGACGCTACGTATGATCTTGCGGTCAAGATGTTCGAGGCAAAGGTCAACGAGCCCAACACGCCTGTGAAGGATTGGATGGTGAAAAACGGCAGCGGAACGAACTACGATAAGCAGTACGATGCCCTCACCCTCGGCAGCCTCGCAGATCTCTCGTATGCGATGAAGATCCTCAAAATGAGCTCCTACTACAAGGCAGACAGAGACATCTCTTTGAGAATGCAGTTCGGTCTGAACGCAACGCGCGACTCCGCAATGTACACCTACAAAGCGGATTGGCTCGGCAACCTCGACCCTCGCGGAAAGAACATGGTCATGGCGTATGCAGGGGCGCAGTCCCTTTCCGGCATGATTACCGACGTCCTTCCCGCCACGTTGCATGCCGCAACCGTGGCGCAGGATATCGCGAACAGAATCGTTCCCGTCGACAAGGCAAACTACGCGACGCCCGCATGGTTCTGCCTGCATCAGGCGGCGGATTCCCAGACAAGCCTCGACAGTGCGATTTCCGAAGAGAACGCACTGGTCGGTTAAGCGGCTCACGGCGGGCGGAGGGAGCCCTGCGGCTTCCTCCCGCCCCGCCTTATGAAAAATTGTGAAAGGAGGAATTTATGGAAGACTCAACTACCATGAGCGTTGAAGCCGCGCAAGCGGAAGAGATCGTGGCGGAAGAAGCCGCTCCCAAGAAAAAGCAGAAGAAGCCGATCAATCAGGCGAAATTGCAAGATAACCTTTGGGGCTGGATCTTCTGCATTCCGCTCATCATCGGTACGGTCTGGTTTGTGTACGTTTGCCTTGTGAGCTCCCTCGCGCTGTCCTTCTCGGGCTACACGAAGAACAACGGCAACATGTTCACATATCTGTTCAACAACTTCAAGACCCCGCAGGGCATCGTCGCCACGACGCCCAGCGGCGAAAACGTCAGCCTCTCCGGTCCGTTCACTTGGTATGCGTATGCGTTCCTGCAAGCGACGAAAACCCAATACCCGATGAACGAACTCGGCGCGATGCTCTTCAATACCGTGTTCTACATGATCGGGATCCCGATCGGCATGATCCTCGCCGTGTTTTTCGCGGTGTGCATGTCCCGCGATATCAAGGGCGGCAACGTTTTCAGAGTGCTCTACTACTTCCCCTGCGTTGCGAGTACCGTCTCGATTGTGTATACATTCAAACTGATGTTCTCCAACAACGGCGTCATGAACAGCCTATTGGGGCTCGAAGAAGCCTTCGCCGGCACGCCCTTCAAGTGGATCGTGCAAGACGGTACGAGTGAAATGACGTGGAACGGCATCACGGGACAGTCGGTGCAGAACGCGTTCATGAACGACCCGTATTGGTGCCAGGGGATCTTTATGAAGCTCGTCATCATCGTCATGAGCGTCTGGAAGGGACTCGGCGGAACGATCATTCTGTACATCGCAGGTCTCTCGGGCGTCAACGCGGCGACGAAAGAGGCGGCGCAGATCGACGGCGCGAACGGCTGGAAGATCTTCTGGAAGGTCACCATGCCCGACCTGTATCCCACGATCTTCTACAACATCGTCACTTCCGTCATCGGCGGCATGCAAATTTATATGGAGCCCGAACTTCTCGTTGCGGACCGGTATTATGCCTCCGGCTATGTCTGGCTCATCTACCAGTACGGCGTCAACGGCGTCAGCGCAAAGCCTTCGCAGGGCGCTGCGTACGGCATGATCCTCGCAGTCATGATCTTCGTGCTCACGATGTTCCAGTTCTGGCTGGATTCGAGAAAACAGGATTAAGGAGGAAGAAAAATGGAAAACGAAACGATGGTTATCGAAGAGAAAAAAGAGTATTCTTCCTTCCGTTATGCAGTCGGCGCGATCCTCGCGTTCTTCGGATTTTCTTCCAAGACGCACCGCGCAAGCAAGAAGCGCGCAAAGCTCGTCGCCGACATCTTCACTTACATCATCCTGCTCTTCGGAACGTTTTTGATGGTCTATCCCTTCTGGTGGATGCTCGCCGGCTCCTTTGCCGACACGCATAACCCGGGCACGACCGGGATTTTGCGCGAGATGGTCTGGTGGCCTTCAACGAGTACGATCGGCAACAGCGACAAGACCGTCACGATGTTCGGCAACTATGGGGATTTCTTCGGAACGAACTTCGGTATCTCCGGATTCTCGTTCTGGCGCGCACTCATCAACAACCTGATCTATTCGATCGTGCCCGTCGTCATCGGCGTCATCACATCGGCGTCCGCGGCGTTCGCATTCTCCAAGATCAACTGGATCGGCAGAAACGCAGTGTTCTATTTCCTGCTTGCTGCGATCATGGTCCCCGGTCCCTCCATCATGACCGCTCAGTACTCGATGTACGGCGCACTGAATTGGAGATCCAACGGCTTGGTCCTCATCATCCCCGGAATGTTCGGCTCCATTATGACGGCATTCTTCATCCGTCAGTTCCTGTACGGCATGCCCACCTCCATCATCGAGGCGGCGAAGATCGACGGCGCGGGCTACTTCCGCATCTTCTGCGGATTCATCCTGCCCCTCGCAATGCCCGCAATCATGGCGCAAGGACTTCTGTCCTTCATGGGTTGCTGGAACAACTACATGGGTTCGTTCATCATGGTCGGTAAGACGACAGCCGCAAACCTGCCTCACGCGCTCGCTTTGCTCGATAACAACGGCTCGGGTCCGTTCGCAAGCAACTACGCGGTCGTCATCGCAGGTTCCGTCATCTGCGTCCTGCCCGTCATGATCCTGTTTGCATGTTTTCAGAAGCTGATCATCGGCTCCCTCATGCTCACGGGTTCGAAGGAATAACAGGAAATTATCGCTATTCGGATGTAAAAAAACGGGGCGGAAACGCTCCGTTTTTTCCGTCCCCCCTTGACAAATTTTACCGTC
>CANRGR010000098.1 GCA_947630245.1 uncultured Clostridia bacterium
TGGTTGATTTTCTTTCCATAATGATTCTCCTTTCCTTATTTTTTCGAAATCCAAAAGTGCACATAACAGCAGATTACTCTCCTTAATGGCGTTCCCCCCTCTTTGAGGGGGGATAGGGGGGAGCAAGGCGCCTTTGGAGGTCTCCCCCTCATTAAGAGGGGGAGAGGGGCGGCGGGAGCCGACCCATTGTCCTCGGACAATGCCTCCAAAGGGGAGGGCGGAAGAGAGATTCGTCAAAATCCGAAGGCGCCGCCCGCGGGCATATGCCCGCGGGCGGCGCCCAAACCCCCGACGGGCTTTGGTTCCGCCGAAGGATTCATGCCGCTTTTGTTCCCGCCGCGCCATCGGTTCCGAATTTTTCAACCGCGAAAAAAAATTCCCGCAAACTCTTGTATTTCCGAAACGGATGTGCTAAAATACCCGTGGAATCAATTCCCGCGATGGGAAAATAATGGAGGAATCAAGATGCAATATTCTCGCGAAGTGGAAGAGATGATTTGCGTTTGCAAGGGTCCCAAACATGATCCCGCACCCATTCCCGAGGAGGGGAAATGGGTGTGCGCAAAGCAGATCACGGACATCAGCGGCTTCACTCACGGTGTGGGTTGGTGCGCGCCGCAGCAGGGCGCATGCAAGCTCACGCTCAACGTCAAAGGGGGCGTCATTCAGGAGGCGCTCGTGGAAACGATCGGTTGCTCGGGGATGACCCATTCTGCGGCGATGGCGGCGGAGATCCTGCCCCATAAGACCATTCTCGAAGCGCTCAATACCGACCTTGTCTGCGACGCAATCAATACCGCGATGCGCGAACTCTTCCTGCAAATCGTCTACGGCAGAACGCAATCCGCATTTTCGGACGACGGGCTCGTCGTCGGCGCAGGGCTCGAAGATCTCGGCAAGGGACTGCGTTCCCAGGTCGGCACGATGTACGGCACGGCGCAGAAGGGCGTGCGCTATCTTGAAATGGCGGAGGGGTATGTCACCCGTCTCGCGCTTGACGAACACAGCGAAGTGATCGGGTATGAGTTTGTCTCCCTCGGAAAAATGACCGACTTCATCAAGAAGGGGCTCGAACCCAACGAAGCATGGACAAAGGCGATGGGGCACTACGGCAGATTCGACAAAGAGCAGGGCGCGGTGAAGTACATCGACCCTCGTAAGGAATAAGGAGGTGCGACATGGCTTTGTTCGAAGGTTATGAAAGAAGAATCGAAAAAATCAACGGCGTTCTGAAAGAATACGGAATCTCCTCCGTGGAGGAGTGCAGAGAGATCTGCCTCTCCAAAGGTGTCGACTGCGATAAACTCGTCCGCGGCACACAGCCCATTTGCTTTGAGAACGCGGTGTGGGCGTACACCGTCGGCGCGGCAATCGCGATCAAAAAAGGCTGCAAGAAGGCTGCCGACGCGGCGGCCGCCATCGGAATCGGATTGCAGTCCTTCTGCATTCCCGGCTCCGTTGCGGAGAACAGAAAGGTCGGGCTCGGGCACGGCAATCTCGGCATGATGCTCCTCTCCGAGGAGACGGACTGCTTCTGCTTCCTTGCGGGACATGAATCCTTTGCGGCGGCGGAGGGCGCGATCTCCATTGCCATGAACGCAAACCGCGTCCGCAAGAATCCGCTGCGCGTCATTCTCAACGGTCTCGGCAAGGACGCCGCGTTCATCATCTCCCGGATCAACGGCTTCACCTATTGCGAGACGGTGTTCGATCCCTATACCGAGACGGTCACCGTCACGAAGGAAGTGCCTTATTCGAACGGTCCCCGCGCAAAGGTCAAGTGCTACGGCGCGGACAACGTTCCCGAGGGCGTTGCGATTATGAAACTCGAAAAGGTCGGCGTTTCCATTACGGGGAACTCTACCAACCCCACGAGATTCCAGCATCCCGTTGCGGGCACCTACAAGAAATGGTGCAACGAAAACGGATTCAAATACTTCTCCGTTGCTTCGGGCGGCGGCACGGGCAGAACGCTTCATCCCGACAACATGGCAGCGGGTCCTTCCTCGTACGGCATGACGGACACGATGGGCAGAATGCACTCCGACGCGCAGTTTGCGGGGTCCTCTTCGGTGCCTGCGCACGTCGAGATGATGGGGCTCATCGGCATGGGCAACAACCCGATGGTCGGCGCCACGGTTGCCGTCGCAGTGGCAGTTCAAGAGGGGATGAATCAGTAAACGCCTCACCCGGCAAAACAGCCGCGGGGGGATTTCCGAAAACGGAAATCCCCCCGCTTTTGTAAATGGCGCGGAATGACAGAGGAACGAAATGACGTATTTGGAAATGGCGCGGCGCGGGAGAATCCCGCGCCGCGCCTTGCTGCCCATTCACGAAATTCTTTGCTCCCTCCCCCCTTGCCCACCCCTTTGGGTGGAGCATTGCTTTCTGCCAACGGTTGATAACCGTTGGCGCAATGCGACATGAGTGAGCGCATTTTCAGCGCGAACGATGACCGCGTACGGGTTTCTACCCGTACAAGAGGGTGGCACGCGCAAAGCGCGTGACGGAAGGGGTTTCGGTCGTAAAGAATTTCCGTGAGGAAACGTGCTCTTACGTCTTAACTCATTTGTCCTCTTGTTCGTTTCATCGGACAACAAGCCGCAGGTATGCGGCAAATTGAGTGCGCTACCGCAGGGAGACCCTGCTCCGCGCATGGGGATCTTACGTCACTCTGAACGAAGGCGTAGCCGCAGTTGAAGAGTCGCCATAGTCATAAAATCAAGGCGATGTTTCGACTACGCTCAACATGACGTATTTTAGAAATGGCGCGGCGCGGGAGAATCCCGCGCCGCGCCACGCCCGCCTCCACTGTCATACCGAGCGGAGCGAGTGTATCCCCTGATACGCAGTCCGCGCCTCCTCAAAATGCCATAAAATATGCCATAAAACACACAAAAAGCGACGGATTTCCGTCGCTTTCGTCAGTTTTTACTTGTTTTTATCCCTTTTTTCCG
>CANRGR010000099.1 GCA_947630245.1 uncultured Clostridia bacterium
GAGACGTTCTTGCAGTACTCCCCGCCGTATTCCCAATAGCTGAGCCCGCGAGAGAAGCCCGTATCGTAGAAGGAGGACTCGACGTTGACGGCGGTTCCGCAGTCGTGAATCCAGCCCGTTTTCCCCGGGAGCGCGGTGATGTTGTCCACCGAGCCGCGGTAGGAATTGTTGTGGAATTCGACGTCGAGGACGGGCACGGAGAGTCCGCCGTAGCCGTAGGTGTTGCGGCTGTTGCAGAGATTCATGCAGGCGGAATGGATATTCTCCGCCGCGTCGGTGTGATAGGTGCCGAGCGCGTTGTCATAGATACGGATTCCGCTCATTGCCTGCCACGTCCAGTCGGAGGCGTCGACGCCCCAGGTGATGAGCACGATGATGTTGCCCGGGGTGATTGCGCTGTGGCGGAGGGTGAAGTTCCGCACGCGGTTGTCCGCGCCGTCGGGATTGTTGAGCCACCACGTCTTTCCGCGCTGATCACCGATCGTGTGGGAGAGCAGGACGATCGCGTCGTCGTTCGTGTAGAGGAAACAGCGGTCGACCATGACGTTTTTGGAGCCGAGCCCGACGCTGAATCCGTCGCCCGAGAGACAGTCGTCCTCGGTGAGGGTCATGTTGCCGAAGTAGACATTCTCACAGCCGTATGCGACGACATGGTAGCAGTTCGTGCGGAGAATGGTGATGTCGGTCACTTCCACGTTCTTGCAGCGGTAGAAACCGAGCGGAACGAGATGAATGAGATTGGGACAGTACTCGCTGTAAGTCGGGCGGTAGCAGTTGAGATTGTGCTGGTTGCCCGTGTCGGCAAGGCGGAGCGTTCCGCCGCCCGAGACTTTCACGTTTTCGACATCCCCGCCATAGACGAGGGGATAGTTAAAGGTGAGTCCGTTGTGTCCCCATTGGACGCCCGAGCTGTCGTGTCCGCGATACACGGGATAGAAGTAATCCTCCTCGTGTTGGGACTGCCAGAGAACCGCGCCCTTTTCGACGCGCAGTTCCACGTTGTCTTTGAGAAAGACGCTCGTTGCGACGTACCGTTTTTCGTAGCGGCTCTCGGGTTCGCCGGGGAGGACGACCACGCCGCCGCCCTTCTCGCTCATCTCGTCGATCGCCTTCTGGATGGCGGGGGTGTCGTTGGTGAAGGCGTCCCCTTTCGCGCCGTAGTCGAGGACGGAGACGGTGCGGTTCGGGAGCTCGAAGGCGTAGGGATTGTCGGTCATGTCCCGCCAATTCTCGATTTCGAACATTTTCGCCACTTTTCTGTCGCCGACGGCGGCGAGGAATTTTGCGCTGAGCATGGTGATTTCGCCGTCGTGATAGGGAATCGAGAAGGAGAAATCCGCGCCCTTTGCGGTGACGGTCTGCATGGGCGAGACGAGGGACTTATCGAGCGTCTCGTTGATGTTTTCGATTCCCGTGCGGTAGAGGGTGACTTCGCTGCCCGCAAACTCCTCGTTGAGTTTGCCCGTGACGGTGACGGTTGCGCCGTCCGTCGTGCAGGATTCGATATTCCCCGCATAGTCGTAGAGATCGCGCTCCATTTCAAAGGAGAGATGCGCGATTGTGATCGTCCCCTCGGAGGCGTCGGGCGCGAAGCGCAGTCCGTACAGTTCGCCCACGGCAAGCGGATTGACAGCAAAGTCCACAAAGTAGGTATGGAATTCGCCGTCCGTTTCGAGGGGGAAGGTGAGGCTCTTCTCTTCGTCGTACTTCGTCTTGGTGCGGGTGACGAAATAGAGCTTCATCGAAGCGGCGGACGTCTCGTTTTTCAGACGGAGCATGAGGGTATTGCGCTGGGTGAGATACTTCACATACCAGCGGGAGCCCGCGCCGTAGGAGGACGTGGAGACTTCCGCATACCCCTTTCCGTTGAGGGTCATTGTGAGAATGCCGTCCTCCGCGGAGAGGGACATATTGCGCCCCTTGAACGTGGAGAAGAACTCGTTGAAGTCCGGGTCGTTCGCCGCCGCGGCGGTTTTTTCGGACGATAAAAAGAGCGCGCCGAAAAACAGGCACGCGATCATCGCCAAGACAACGCCGAACAGAAAATGACGTTTCGATTTTACCATAAGAATCACCTCGATTATGCTTTACGTTTGCATGCGATTTCTCGCAGGCAAAGGTAAGGCGTACGGGCGCTCCCCGTGTCCCCTCCCCGCCGATTGGCGGGGAGGGGTTAGGAGGGAGTACAGCTGCGCGTTATTTACGCACTGTGTGTGTTGTTGGGGTTTCCGTGCTTTGAGATCCCTCGGCTACGCTCGGGATGACCGGGCAGAGCCGCCTCGGGATGACCGGGCAGAGCCGCCTCGGGATGACCGGGCAAAGCCGCCTCGGGATCACTTGGAGCAGAGCGGATTATTCTGCGTCTGCGTGAAATTCCTTTTCCCAATAGCCGACGCGCGCGCCTGCGAGATTCGTGACGATGAGCTTGTCGTTTTCGTCGCGATCGCCGGAGATCTTGCGGACATTTGTGCCGAGATCGAGCCCCGTGACGGTTGCGCCGTTGAGGAGATAGATCATCTGCGCGTCGTTGGGCTCCCACTCAAACCACTCGCTGACGTAATCGGTCATGTCGATATCGCATGCAACGAAGATGACGGGGGTGCTGTCCGTGTCTCGGAGCAAGGCGACCAGTTCTTCGTTGTTGGTTGCATACTTGTCGTTGCCGCATTGAAGGACGATCTTCTTGATTCCCTTCAACGAACTTGCATGGAGTTCGTTGCTGTACTTTGCGCCGCCCTGATTGTAGTCGCCGGAGTTGAGGGTGCCGGGGACACCGTTGGGACCGGTCGAATTAATGCAGGTGATGAACGTAACGTCCGTCATGGTGCAGCCGAGCGCGGTGATTTCGAGGGTTCCGCCGGGTTTGATGTCACCGTCGTCGCCGTGCGTTGCATAGCC